>JBIOZN010000048.1:0-4434 GCA_044871175.1 Acidimicrobiales bacterium
ACGAGCGGGTCGTGGTCGAGGAGAACGTCCGTTTCCGTCTACCCCCGGAGGTGCGCTGAAATGGCGGTCCCGGTCCGACAGCACCTGCGCATCGCGTCCTACCTGGCGCGCCAGCGCCTGCGGCGCCGCACGCGCTTCCCGCTCATCGTCGAGATCGAGCCGCTGTTCGCCTGCAACCTGGCGTGCCCCGGGTGCGGGAAGATCCAGCACCCCACCGACATCCTGCGCCGGCGGTTGTCGGTGGACGACGTGCTCGGGGCCATGGCCGAGTGCGGCGCACCCATGTGCTCGATCGCCGGCGGCGAGCCCCTGCTCCATCCCGAGATCGGCGAGATCGTCGCGGCGCTGGTGGACCGGGGGATCTACGTCTACCTCTGCACCAACGCCGTGCTGCTGCGGCGCAAGCTCGACCTGTTCACGCCCGACCGTCACCTGGCCTTCGCGGTGCACATCGACGGCCTGCGCGAGCGCCACGACGAGGCCGTGGCCCGCACCGGCGTGTTCGACGAAGCCGTGGCCGCCATCCGCGAGGCCAAGACCCGCGGCTTCCGGGTCACCACCAACACCACGTTCTTCAACACCGACTCGCCCAAGACGGTCCGCGACGTCCTCGATTTCCTGAACGACGAGGTCGAGGTCGACGCCATGATGATCTCGCCGGCGTACGCCTACGAAAAGGCGCCCGACCAGGAGCATTTCCTCGGCGTCGAGCAGACGCGCCAGCTGTTCCGGGAGGCCTTCGGCGACGGACGCCGCAAGCGCTGGCGCCTCAACCACACCCCGCTGTTCCTCGACTTCCTCGAGGGCAAGGCCGACTTCGCCTGCACGGCGTGGGGCATCCCCAGCTACTCGGTGCTGGGCTGGCAGCGCCCCTGTTACCTCATGGCCGACGGGTACGCGTCGAGCTACCAGGAGCTGGTCGACACCACCGACTGGGACCGCTACGGCCGGGGCAACGACCCGCGCTGCGCCAACTGCATGGCCCACTGCGGCTACGAGCCCACGGCCGTGCTGGCCACCATGCGCTCACCCCGCCAGGCCGTGCGCGCCATGGTGCGCCAGCGGTAAAGGGGTCGACGGGTAGACGGCCGGACGCGCCGCCGGGCGCCGCACGCACAACGCCTGCTCGGCGCTGGCGGCGACGCCCGGCCCACCCGACTGCCGTCCAACCGACAAGCACCGTACGCCCACCTCGGCGACGGCGGCAGGGCCAAAGGTCCCTTCGCGTGGGGGTTGGCGGAAGCCCGGCGGCCGGCCAGCGCCCGCCCCCCGCCGGCCCCGGCCCGGGGCGCCAACTCTCGGCGGCCGGCCAGCGCGCGGTCAGCTTCGTGCGGCTGCCGAGCGCGGTGTCACACGCGCAGGTGGGCGGGCCGGGGATCGGCCATACCCCGAATCGGGGACTGGGCCGTGAGCCCGCCGTCGACCACGAGGGCCTGTCCGGTGATGAACGACGCCTCGGAGGACAGCAGCCATGCCGCCGCGGCCGCGATCTCCGCGGGCTCACCGAGCCGCTTCAGCAGGTGGGCGCGCTCGCTGCGCTGGCGCACGTCGGGGTCGCTCAGCATCCGGCCGACCGGGGGGGTGTCGATCGCACCGGGACAGATGCAGTTGACCCGGATGTTCTGGTCGGCGTGGTCGACCGCGAGGGCGCGCGTGAGGTTGATCACGGCCGCCTTGCTGGCGCTGTAGACGACACTGCGGTGGTCGCCCAGCAGTCCCGACACCGACGCGGTGGACACGACGGCCCCGCCGCCGCCGTCCGCCATGACGGGAATGGCGTACTTGGCGCCCAGGAAGACCGATTTGACGTTGACGGCCATGACGAGGTCCCAGTCGGCTTCCGACAGGTCGACGGCTGATCCCGGTCGGATGGTGCCGGCGTTGTTGAACAGGCCGTGCAACCCGCCATAGGCGCGGACCGCCGTCGCCACCATCGCCTCCACCTCCGCCGCTGCGGCCACGTCGACCTGACAGGGCGTGGCCTCGCCTCCGTCGTCGCGGATGGCGCGCACCGTCTCATCGGCCTTGGCCCCCCGGATGTCGGCGACCACCACGGCGGCGCCCTCGGCGGCGGCGCGCAGGGCGCTGGCCCGGCCGATGCCCGACCCGGCCCCGGTGACGATCACGACCTTGTCGGCCAGCAGCATCGGTGCATGATCGCGCGGGCGGTGCCCGGCCCCTGTAGCTGCACGGCGACCCGATGCTGGTCGCCGCCGACCGGCGCCCAGCCGGGTCTCGGCGCGCATTCCGCCACACATGGCGTGTTTCACGCCGAGACGTCCTCCGGCCGTGCCACGATCGCCGGCATGGAGGCCATCGACTACGAGCACATCCGCCAGCTGTTGGGGCGCTACAACCTGGCCATCGACCTGGGCGACGCCGAGGGTTGGGCGGCCACGTTCACCTCCGACGGCGTGTTCCAGTGCCGCGGCCTACCCGACGAGCATCCTCTCGGAGGCCGCTACGAGGGCACCGACGCGCTGATCGCCTACGCCCGGACGCACCACCACCTGGCCAAGGGACGGGCCCGCCATTGGAACGCCAACCTCCTCATCGAAGGTGACGGCGAGACGGCCACGATGCGCTGCTACCTGCTGGCCCTCACCGCCGGCGCCGGCAAGGTGGCGGGCACCACCGGCATCTACGAGGACCGCCTGCGCAAGCTCGACGGGCAGTGGCGCTTCGTCGAGCGCCTCATCACGATCGACACCCCGGCGTGATTGGGGGACGATCGGGCGAGAGAACGCGAGAACGGCCGGCGGGGCTTCCCTGCCCCACCGGCCGTACCGGTTCGCCCAGACTGGTCCCTGTCGGCTAGGCGATGTTGATGTTGAACGTGTTGATGATCTGGTCGAGGGCGGCCAGGTCGGCGTCATTGGTGACCTGGACGATGATGGCGATGGCGTAGTTGCCGCTGGCCGCCTCGGCCCCGAGGGCGAAGATCTTGGTGGCCGTGCCCCCGCAGGTCGTCCACACCTCGTACGAGCCGCTGAACTGTGCGGTCGAGAACGGCGTGCGGCCGGCCGAGGTGCAGTTGCCCTGGGTGGCGCCGATGTCGGCGGCCACGTCGAGCAGCTGGTCGGAGGTCTGGCCGGCCAGCTCGGCGGCGGCCACCGCGATCACGCCCGGGGTGTCCCACCCGTTCTGGAAAGCGGGGATGTTGGGGCTGGCAGTGATCGAGGGGGCGCCCCGACCGATGTCCACGGGCGTCCCGTCGACCTGGCTCCACTCGACCGGGACCTCCATCGACATGGCCCCGCTGTTGTCCCGCACGACCGAGTAGCTCGTGTACTCGGCGGGCGCCGACGGGGTGGCGGGAGCGTCGGCGACCTCGTCCTCGTACTGCTGCTCGAAGGAGTAGGTGGGGGCCAGCGGGCGTCCGTTCAGCTGGCCGGCCAGGACCTCACCGGTGGAGAACCGCAGCACGTCGAGCGACATGGTGTCGGTGGCGTTGTGGGTGCGCAGGACGTCGCAGTAATCGCCCATCGTCCCGTCCGTGCCGAGGGAGACGCCCTCCATCTTCTGGATCACGTCGCCGGGTTCGATGCCGGCCGTGTCGGCCGGGGAGCCCGAGGCGACGCCGGCCACCCACACGCCCGACAGCCCTGAGTCCTCGTCGTAAACGGCCTGACCGTTCACGCCGATCGAGTCCAGGTCCTCACCGGTGGACAACGTGGCCACCACGTCCTCGGCGATGTCGCCGCCGATGGCGAAGAACTGCGAGGTGTTGGTGACGCTGCCACCGGCGAAGTGGACCCCGACCACCTGCCCGTCGGCGGTGACGACCGGGCCGCCGGAGTTGCCCGGCTGGGTGTTGGCGTCGTGTTCGATGACGTGATCGACCGACGACCACGTCGTCTTGCCGCCGGCCCGGGCCTTGGAGACGATGCCGCGGGTCAGGGTGAACTCGGGGTCACCCAGCGGATAGCCGGCGGCGTAGATCTCGAGCCCGGCGTCCACCTTGCCCTGGTACCAGTCCAAGGAGGTGTAGCCGTCGCCCTCGATGTCGATGACCGCGAGGTCGTTGCATTCGGAAACACCGACAACCTTGGCGTTGCGGGGCTCGTCCTCGCCCGGTACGTAGACCTTCAGCAGGCCGGCGCCCACGACGACGTGGTTGTTGGTGACGGCCAGGCCCGAGGGGTCGATGATGAAGCCCGACCCGGCGCCGGCACTCTCGAACTGGCCCTCCTGCGGGTCCACGAACGTGCCCTGGGCGACGATCTGCACGGTCGCCTGCTTCACGGCGTCGAGCCCGGCGCCCTGGGGCACGGTGGTGGTGGCGCCGGCGGCGGTGGTGGCGGGCGCGTCGGTGGTGGTGGGCCGGTGGGTGGTGACAGGGGCGTCGGTGCGGTCGGGCCCGTCATCAGTGGCCAGCCCGTTGTCGTCGCCGCCGCCTCCACAGGCGGCGACGGCGAGGGCCAGGCCGGTGGC
>JBIOZN010000049.1:0-2082 GCA_044871175.1 Acidimicrobiales bacterium
CACGGGCGTGCTGCGAGGTGGGCCAGCGCGCACTCGGCGGTCTCCGCCGCCGTCACCCACGGCTCGTCGGACACGCAGCGCACGCCGCGACCGGGCATCACGAACTCGTCCCACCCTGCCGCCAAGCGCAGCCGGCCCGCATCACCCCGCAGCACGCCCGCGAGTACGGGGTAGTACCAGTCCATGGCCCACCGCCGCTTGTCGGCGAAGGCGTCGGGACGGGTGCGGATGACCTCGGTGAGGTTGACGAGGCACAGCTCCCAGTCGGGTCGGTGCTCGCCGACGAGCTCGGCCAGGGCAACGGCGCACTCGAGCGAGTGGGCGATCGACGACGACCCGGTGAGCAGGGCGTACGACCACGGGCGGCGATCCACCTCTCGGGCCCAGATCACCTCTCCCGTCGGCGTCTGCAGGTGGAGCACCCAGTCGATGGCGTCGGCCACGACCGGCCACAACCGGGCCGCGTGGTCCTCGTCGCCGGTGATCAGCCAGTGGTGCCACACGCCCGTCGCGATGTAGGCGCACACGTTGGTGTCGAGCTTGGCGTCCTCGATCCGGTCGGCGAGGTAGTAGGCGTGCCACGAGCCATCGCGGCGCTGCGTGTCGGCCAGCCAGCGGTAGGCCGCCGCGGCCCGATCGTGACGCCCGGCGACGTCGAGGGCCATGGCCGTCTCCACGTGGTTCCAGGGATCGCAGTGGCCTTTCGGGTACCAGGGGATCATGCCGCTCGGGAGCTGCAGGGCGGCGATGGCGTCGGCGGTGGCGTGCACCTCGTCGGCGCTGATCACCCCCTCGATGTCGGGAGTCACGGCTTCACCGAGTAGACGACGAGGCTCTTGCCGAGCACCGGGTTGAGCAGGCGGTCGGCCCAGCGGGTGACCGGCGGCGCCGCCGTGATGTCCCACTCGAGGAGCCGGCGGTACCAGTTGACGAGCAGGTTGTCCTCGTTCGCGGGCCCGACCGCGCAGCGCAACCACCAGTAGGGCGAGTGGAGGGCGTGGGCGTGGTGGGAGAACCCGGGCTCGAGGCCGGCGGCGCGCAGCTTCTCGCGCAGCTCAACCTCCTTGTAGATGCGTACGTGGCCGCCCGCGACGAACGGCGCGTGGTACTCGTCGGACAGCGCCCAGCAGACGCGCTCGGGCAGGTAGGCCGGGACGGTGACGGCCATGGTGCCGCCGGGGCGCAGCACCCGGGCCAGCTCGGCCAGCGCGGTCCCGTCGTCGTCGATGTGCTCCAACACCTCGGCGGCGATGATCCGATCGAAGGCGTCGTCGATGAACGGCAGGCGGGTGGCGTCGCCCTGCACGGTCCCGGTGCAGCTGCCCGCCTCGACCTCGCCGGCGGTGGCCATCGCCCCGAAGGTGTTGCGCACCTCCTTGAGCTCCGTGGCGGCGTAGTCGAAGGCCACGACTCGGGCGCCGCGCTTGGCCGCCTCGAAGGCATGGCGGCCGAAGCCGCAACCGAGGTCGAGCAACTGGTCGCCCGGGCGCAGGCCCAGGCGCTCGTAGCGAACGGTCAGCATCGAGCGGCTCGGAGGGCGAGCACCTCGCGGTATTGGTCGATGGTGAGCTCGGCGCAACGCCGCCAGCTCCATCGCTCCACCACCCGCTGGCGCCCGGCCTCGCCGACCCGCTGGCGCAGCGCGGGGTTGTCGAGCCCCCGCCGGATCGTGGCCGCCAGGGCGTCGACATCGCCCGCCGGACAGGACAGGACGGTGTCGCCGTCGCGCCCGGTCACCTCGGGCAGGGCGCCACCGTCGGTCGCCACCAGGCAGGTGCCCGTGGCCATCGCCTCCACCGCCGGCAGCGAGAAGCCCTCGTACAGGCTGGGCACCACGGCCAGTTCGGCTTCGGCGTAGAGCTCGACGATGCGCTCGTCGGGCACGCCCGACACGAACGACACCACGTCGGCCAGGCCCAGGGTCTGGATGAGATCGGCCGACTTCCCCGCCTTCGGACGCCCGATGATCGTGAGCGACACGTCCCGCTCGGTGCGCAGCTTGGCCACCGCCTCCAGGAGGTAGGCGAGGCCCTTCAGGGCGACGTCGGCGCTGGCCGTCGTGATCAGCCGGCCCCGCACGCG
>JBIOZN010000050.1:0-2160 GCA_044871175.1 Acidimicrobiales bacterium
GGTCGCGCCCGCGGCGGGTGCCGGCGCGGGGGGTGGCGGCGGCGGCAGCGTGCCGCCCGCAGGTCGTTGGACGTTGGCGGGAGTGGTCGTGTCGCTCACAGGAGCCTCCGGGTGCGGGGCGCGGGGCGCGGCCGGTCAAGGGGGACGGTAGGAGCCCGTCCATCTCCGGGCATCCGTAGCGGGTACGCAGATCTGCGGCGGTGGGTTCGCGCCCTCGGACGCCACCGAACCGCTCCCGGAGGATCTGCGTACACGTCACGGATGCCGAGCACCGCTCGCCTGGGCGACGCTGCTGGCGACGAAGACGAGCGAGGGAGCCAAGCACCCATGGCGGCCACCGATCCGGCACCGACGCGCGTCCCGCGCGCGGTGGGGACCACGTTCAAGGAGTTCAAGGAGTTCGCCTTCCGGGGCAGCGTCGTCGATCTCGCCATCGGGGTCGTCATCGGCGCCGCCTTCAACTCCGTGGTGCAGGCGGTGGTCCGCGACCTCCTGACGCCCCTCATCGGGCTCGTCGGGGGCAACGACGACCTGGCCAACACCAAGATCACCGTGGCGGGAGCCGAGCTGGCCGTCGGCGACCTCGTCAACACGGTCATCTACTTCCTCGTCACCGCCCTCGTCCTGTTCGTCATCGTCAAGGCGGTGGCCAAGGTGCGCCGGGCGGCACCGGTGGTGGAGATCCCGACGCGGCCGTGCCGCTTCTGCCTCGAACCCGTGCCGGTGGCGGCCCGCCGCTGCCGCTCGTGCACCAGTGATCTCACCGAAGCCCCTCTGGCGGCACCCGCGCCGCCGCCCCCGCCGGCGCCCGTCCCGGTGGCCAACGGGAGCGGCCGGTGATCGAGACCCTCGACACCGAGGTCGTCAACTGGCTGACCGCCGCCGTGGCCCCGGCCCCGGTGACCCTCGGGCCACCGGCGCCCGCCGACGGCGAGCTGGGCGTCACCTGCCATCTCCTCGGCCTGCGACCCGAGGCCCCTACCCGCGGGATGCGCCGCACCCCGGTCGAGGCGATCGCCCGCTACCTCGTCACCGTCTCGGCGCCCGCGCCGCTCGACGCCCACCGCCTGCTCGGCCTGGTACTGGTGGCCGCCGCCGACCGGCCCGACATCGACCTCGAGCCCGACGAACCCGCCCTGGCCCTGTGGTCGGCGCTGGGCACGCCGCCCCGGCCGGGACTGATCGTGCGGGCCCGCGTGCGCTGGCCACGCGACGAACGGCGGGCGCCGCTGGTGCGCGAGCCCGTGCGCGTGCGCTTCCAGGACATCGGGGCTCTGGCCGGCATCGTGGTCAGTCCCACGGGCACGCCCGTGGCGCGCGCCGAGGTACGCCTGCCCGGGGTCGAGACACCGGTCTGGACGGGGCCCGACGGCACCTTCGTGGCCGCCGGCGCGCCGGTGAGCGCCGATCGCTTCGACGTCACCGTCACCGCCCGCGGCCTCAGCCGGGTCGTCTCCGTCCCCGCCCCTTCCGAGCCCCCGCCCGACAGCTCCGCCCCGCTGACCATCGTCTTCGACCCCGAGGAGTGACCCTGACGTGCCTACCTACCTGACCCCCGGCATCTACCTGGAGGAGGTGCCCGGCGGACCCCGTCCCATCGAGGCTGTCGGCACCAGCACGGCTGCCTTCGTGGGCGTGGCCCCGAAGGCCGACGCGCGGCCGGGCGACGCGGTGGCGGTGAACAACTACACCCAGTTCACCTCGACCTTCGCCCCCCAGGGATCCACCAGCACCCCCCTGTCGCACGCAGTGTGGGGCTTCTTCGCCAACGGCGGCAGCCGGTGCTACGTGGTGAACACCGGCAACGACGTGCCCCTGGTCGGTGGTAACCGCCGGGGGGCGCTGGACGCGCTGGCCGAGATCGACGAGATCGCCATCGTGGCCGTGCCCGGCGCCATGGACGCCGCCACCTACGACGCCGTGCTCACCCACTGCGAGACCCTGGCCGACCGGGTGGCCATCCTCGACGGTCCGCCCACCGTCGGCGACATGGCCCAGCTCACCGAGCAGATGGCCCTGCCCACCGAGACCCGCCGCGGCCGCTCGGGCGGGGGCAGCTCCGGCGGATCCGGCGGGGCGGGCGAAGGGGGCTCCGGCGAATCGGGCGGCGGCGCCGGCGGGGCGGCCGGCGCCAGCGGGGGCGCAGGCGGCTCCGGTGGG
>JBIOZN010000051.1:0-2106 GCA_044871175.1 Acidimicrobiales bacterium
GAGCTGAAGCATTTCGTCGGCCGGCCGTCGCCCATTTATCACGCCGCCCGCACCAGCCGCGAGCAGGGCGGCGCGCAGATCTACCTCAAGCGCGAGGATCTCAACCACACCGGCGCCCACAAGATCAACAACGTGATCGGCCAGGCCCTGCTGGCCCGGCGCATGGGCAAGCGACGTCTCGTGGCCGAGACGGGCGCCGGCCAGCACGGTGTGGCCACGGCGACGGCAGCGGCCCTCTTCGGCATGGAGTGCAAGGTGTACATGGGCGAGGTCGACGTGGAGCGGCAAGCCCTCAACGTGTTCCGGATGCGACTGCTCGGTGCCGAGGTGGAGGCCGTCCACAGCGGCAGCCGCACGCTGAAGGACGCGGTCAACGAGGCCATGCGGGACTGGGTGGCCACCGTGGAGACCACCCACTACTGCCTCGGCTCGGTGATGGGGCCGCATCCGTACCCGTGGCTGGTGCGCGAGCTCCAGCGGGTGATCGGCGAGGAGGCCCGCGAGCAGTGCCGGGCCCTCCTCGGCGGCGATCCCGACGTGGTGGTGGCGTGCGTCGGCGGCGGGTCGAACGCGGCAGGCCTGTTCGCCGGCTTCGTCGACACCGACGCGCTGCTGGTCGGGGCCGAACCCGCGGGAGGCGCAGCAATCGGCCGCGGCGTGCCCGGCGTGGTGCACGGCATGAAGAGCTTCCTGCTTCAGGACGAGTACGGCCAGGTGCTGGAAGCCCACTCCATCTCGGCCGGGCTGGACTACCCGGGCGTCGGCCCGGAGCACTCGCACCTCTCGGTGATCGGGCGGGCGCGCTACGAGCCGGTCACGGATGCCGAGGTGGTGAACGCGTTCCAGCTCCTGTCCCGCCACGAGGGCATCATCCCGGCCCTCGAGCCGGCCCACGCCATCGCCTGGGTGGTGCGGTCGGCTCCTGAGCTGGCGGGCCGGACCGTGCTCGTCAACCTCAGCGGGCGGGGCGACAAGGACGTGGCCCAGATGATGGACCTGCTCGGTGACTAGCGACGCCGCGCCGCGAACGGCGGGTCCGCTCGAGGAGGCGCTGCGGGAACGGCGGGCCGCCGGGCGGAAGCTGCTCGTGCCCTACATCACCGGCGGGCTCCCGGGCTGGGCCGACGCCATCCGGGCCGCGGCGGCGGCCGGCGCCGATGCCGTCGAGGTGGGCATCCCCTTCTCCGATCCGATCATGGACGGGCCCGTCATCCAGGCCGCTTCCCAGCGGGCCCTGGACCTCGGGGCCACGCCCACGTCGATCCTCGACGAGCTGGCCGACCTCGACGCGGGGATCCCGGTCGGGGTGATGACGTACTACAACCTCGTGTTCCGGGCCGGCCACGAGCGCTTCGCCGAGTCGTTGCGCTCGAGCGGGGTGAACGGGGCCCTGCTGCCCGACCTGCCGCTGGAGGAGTCGGGCCCGTGGTGCGAGGCGGCCGACGCCGCTGGTGTGGAGACCGTCATGTTCGCCGCGCCGACCGCGCCCGACGAGCGCCTGCCCCGGGTGTGTGCCCGCTCGCGGGGCTTTGTGTACGCCGTCGGGCTCCTGGGTGTGACCGGCGAGCGGTCCAGCCTGGCGGCGAGTGCCGTAGCCCTGGCCCAGCGGCTCAAGGCCGTCACCGACCTCCCGGTGCTGGTCGGCGTCGGCGTGTCGAACGCCGCGCAGGCGGCGGAGGCGGTCCGGGTGGCCGACGGCGTGATCCAGGGCGCTTCGGTCGTGCGCCGGCTCATGGACGGCGGCGTCGAGGCGGTGGCCGGCTACATCGCCGAGGTTCGCGCCGCCATCGACGCCGCGGCCACCTGACCGTCGGGCGGGTTCGCGCCGCCAGAGCGTCCCAACGTCGCCCATCGCTGTCGACCTGACCCCCGATCCACGAGCGATGGGCGGGTTCGCGCCGCCAGGACGCGCCAAAGTCGCCCATCGCTCGGCTGGGGCTGGTCTGACGGCTACAGGCGGTAGCGGGCAGAATCGGGCGCGTGCTGAGCGAACCTGACTGGTGGAGCCGTCCCGACCGGCGGAGCAACGCGGCCTGTGACCTGTGCGAGGAGGCCCGGCTCACCGAGTGGTTCTACGAGGACGACGACTGCTGGATCGCCGAGTGC
>JBIOZN010000052.1:0-2943 GCA_044871175.1 Acidimicrobiales bacterium
CCCGACGCCACCACCGCGCTCGGTGCGCCCCCGGTCGACGCCACCAGCGCCGGCGGGTACGTGCCGCCCAAGCGCAAGGGCGGCCGAGGGAAGATCGTGGCCGCCGGGGTGGCCGCCGTCGCCGTGATCGCCGGAGGCACGTTCGCGGCGGTGCAGCTCACCGGCGCGGGCGCCGAGGGCGGGGCCGACACGCCCGAGAAGGCGGTCGACAACATGCTCGCCGCCCTCGAGGACAACGACGTCCTCGGCATGATCGACCAGACCGCGCCCGGTGAGCGCGAAGTCGTCAAGGACTCGCTCAATGACTACGTGGACGAGCTCGAGCGTCTCGACGTCATCAAGGACGGCACCGACCTCAGCAACGTGCCCGGGTTCAAGGTCGACTTCGAGGGGATGCAGTACGACGTCCAGAAGCGCAACGACCGGGTGTCGATGGTGCAGGTCACGGGTGGCCAGGTCACGTTCGGCTCGCGCATCTCCGAGCTGCCCCTCGGCGACGTCATCCTCCAGGAGGTGGGCGACGACCTGCCCGAGGACCAGCCCGACCAGACCGTCGACATCGCCGACGTGATGGACCAAGGTGATGTCGACACCCTGCAGGTGGGCACGATCGAGCAGGACGGGCGCTGGTACGTCAGCGTGCTGTACACCGCCGCCGAGCTGGCCGCCACCGACGCCGGCTACGACATGCCCGCCGAGCCCATCGACGCCAGGGGCGCCGACAGCCCCGAGGACGCGGTTGTGCAGATGGTCAACGCGATCGGCGACGTGGACGTGCAGCGCATGATCGAGCTCACCCCGCCCGACGAGATGGCGGCCCTGCACGACTACGGCAAGATCCTGGTCGACCAGGCCCGGTCCGAGGGCGTCCAGCTCGACCAGATCACGGTCAACGACTACGACTTCGAGACCGAGCCGGTCACCGGTGGCACGAAGGTCAAGCCCACCCGGCTCTCGGTCACCGTCTCCTCCGACGACCAGGAGGCCACCGTCGAGCTGGAGAAGCAGGAGGGGGCCTGCGTGCAGTACACGGTGACGGGCACCGACGAGGACCAGTCCGACACCGTCTGCGCCGAGGACCTGCGCCAGACGCTGGAGGACGAGGGCAACCTGCCTCCCCAGCTCATCGACCTGGCCGTGCGGGAGGTCAGCCAGCTGGCCGAGGTGGGCGTGGTCACCACCCAGGTCGACGGGCAGTGGTACGTGAGCCCGCTGCGCACCTTCGACGACCTGTTCCTGGTGGCCCTGCAGGGCATGGAGCGCGACGACCTCACGGCGCTGGTCGACTACCAGCAGCAGCAGGGCGGCTGAGTCACGAACGTGCCCGGGTGCGGCACCGGCTCGTGAGGTCCCGTCTGACCCGGCCTTGCCGGTCGGGCGACCGGGCGCCGGTGATCCGAGCGGGGCCTTTCAGTCAGGGATCTGCACCGCCGAGGTGCATATCCCTGCCTGAGGCGGGCGGGTGCACCTCGGCCGGGTCGCTCGGATCGTTCGGCGCGCCGAGGTGCACAGCGCTGCTCGAGGCCGCAACGTGCACCCTGCACGCCCGCCTTCCCGGGAGGCCGCCGGGTCAGTCCAGCAGGGCGTCGGCCGCCTTCCAGGCCGCTTCGATCTGGTCGAGGCGGCGGGTGGCCGACGCCCGCAGCCCGTCGGCCACCCCGGCCACCAGCGCATTGGCGAGGGCGAGCGTCCCCACGTGGCTGTCGAAGGGACCCGCACCGGCGGCGTGCACGACGAAGGTGCGGTCGGCCAGGTCGGCCAGGGGCGAGAGCGCGCTGTCCGACAGGGCCAGCACCCACGCCCCGCCCGCCTTCACCATCGCCGCCGCTCGCAGCACCCAGCGCTCGTAGCGCCGCAGATCGATCACCACCACCGCATCCCCCGACCCGATGGTGGCCAGGTCGCGGGCGACGGCCACGTCGGTGCCGGCCACCGCACGGACGCACTCGCGCACCATCCCCAGCTCGTCGGCCAGTTGGCGGCCGACACCGCGCGACGCGTCGCCGGCCAGCACGACGACGTGGCCGGCGTGGGCCAGGTGCTCGACGGCTTCGGCGTAGCGGTCGCGATCGACGCCGTCGAAGGTGGCGTGGACGTTGTCGAGCTCGCAGCGCACGGCCCGCGCCAGCGGGTCACCCTGGGTCGGGTGCCGGATCTTCTCGGTGGCCGGGCGCAGCTTGCGGGCGAGCTCGTCCTGCACGAGGCCCTGCAGCTCGCTGAAGCCCTCGAGTCCGAGCTTGCCGGCCAGGCGCACCACCGTGGCGCCGCTGGTGCGAGCCAGGGAGGCGACCTGGGCCACGGTGCCGAAGGCGACCTCCTGGGGGTGCGTGAGGACGACCTCGGCCACCCGCCGCTCCGCCGGCGTCAGCCGGGCCCGGCGGGCGTCGATCCGAGCGCCCAAGTTCCGCCCCTCGCTCACCTCCCGGATGCTACGTTTCGGCCCCCGGTGGAATGTTCGTTCCGCCGGCAAGGGATGCTGGAACGGAGGTTGCGCGATGGACGAGCGCACGCCCGAGCAGACGGGCACGCGAATCGGTAATCGGATCGGGGGCGCCACGGCGTTCCCAGCCGGTCCCACCTTCGTCTCCACCAACCCGGCGCGGCCCGCCGAGGCGCTCGCCACGCTGCCCGCCTCCTCGGCGGCCGCCGTCGACGACGCTGTCGCCGCCGCCACCGCCGCCCAACGGGCCTGGGCCGAGGTGCCCGTACCCGCCCGGGCCGAGCGCATCGCGGCCGCCGCCGAGGTACTGGCGGCCGGCAAGGCCGAGCTGGCCCACCTGGTGGCGCGGGAAGCGGGCAAGATCCTGGCCGAGGCGGGCGGCGACGTGCAGGAAGCGATCGACATGGGCCGCTTCGTCGCCGGCCAGGGCCGCCAGGCCCTCGGCCAGACGGTGCCGTCCGAACTGGCCGACAAGCTGGCGTGGACGACGCGCCACCCCGTCG
>JBIOZN010000053.1:0-2117 GCA_044871175.1 Acidimicrobiales bacterium
GCCGACGCCAAGTCCTGACCCCGCTTGCGTGACGATTTTCGTGGAGGGGTCACGAAAAGCGTCACTCAAGCGGCCGGTGAGGTGCGGGCGATGAGGTTCCGCCGCACCCGTGCCAGGGTCTGTGTCGGCCGCTGCGCCAGGTCGTCCGACGTGACCTCCATGACCAGCATGCCCATCTCCTGCAACTCGGTGCGGCGCTGGGCATCGCGCTGGAGATCGGCTCGCGTCGAATGAAAACGGTGGCCCATCACCTCGACCACGAGCTTGGCCGCCGGCCACACCGCGTCCACCCTGACCACCGTCTCACCCCGGTAGGTCTTCTGCGTCTCGGGCGCCGGCAGGCCGGCCTGGGCCGCCAGGCGCAGGAACAGCCGCTCGAGGTGGGAGTGGCCGACGGGCCCTTCCAGGACCCGGTCGAGGGCGCGGATCCCGTGCCGGCCCGGTCCCCGCAGCTCGGCCAGCCGAGCCTTGAGATGCTGCACGGAGGTGCCTCCGTCGCGAGTGGCACTGCCGATCGCGGCCGCCAACTCGAGGTCGGTCGCCCCAACCGCGCAGAGGTCGATGATCGTGCGTGCCGGACTGGTGACCCGGAAACGGCCTCGCGTGACCACATCGAGCGGATGGACAGCGGCGGTCGTGCGGACCATGGCCAGCGACGTGCGCGCCCGGCGACCTCGGGTGACCGTGAGCTCGATGTCGCTCTCGCCGAAGCCGTCGAAGGCGAGAAGGTGCGCCGCCGCCCGGTGCGACACGCGGGCGCCCGGGCCGACCGCCAGTAGGCCGGCGAGGGCGCGCCGCTCCCACGTCCACGGCATGCCGTTGACGGCGTACAGCCCTCGCTCCAGCCGTTCGTGGACGCCGGCGGCGACCCGTTGACGGAGCACCCAGGGCGTGAGCCCCGCCTCCAGGGCTTGGGCGGCGGTGAACAGGCCGAGCTGGGAGACGGCGATCCTGGACAAACGGGCGTCGGGAGTTCGTAACGGAGCCACGAACGGGGAGGGTGCGAGCCCCGGCGGGACTGGAACACCCACTTGCGTGACGGTTGTCGTGGGCAGGCCACGAGAAGCGTCACACAGGCGAGGATGGGGCGGTGGGCGAGGCTTCGGGCGAGGATGCGGAGGAGCCCGGCGCCGGCGCCGAGGGGTACGACCACTGGTTCGAGCCCTTGGCCGATCACCTGGACCGGGCGTACCTGCGCTACTCCTTCACCAAGGGCACCGAGCAGGAGGTCGACTTCCTCGTCGAGGCCCTCGGCCTGCGGCCCGGGCAGCGGGTGCTCGACGTGGGCTGCGGGCCGGGCCGCCACGCCCACGCCCTCGCCCGCCGCGGCGTCACGGTCCACGGCGTCGACATCTCCCACCGCTTCGTCGCGCTGGCCCGGGCCGACGCACCCCCCGGGGCGACCTTCGAGCGCCTCGACGCCCGCGCCCTCCCCTACCACGATGAGTTCGACGCCGCCCTCAGCCTGTGCCAGGGCGCCTTCGGCCTCCTCACCGAACCGGCCGACGACCGGCGGGTCCTGGCCGGGATGGTCCGCAGCCTCAAACGCCATGGCCGCCTGGCCCTCACCGCCTTCTCCGCCTACTTCCAGGTCCGCCACCTGGACCCCGACCTCACCGTGAGCTTCGACGCCGCCACCGGGATCCACCACGAGCGCACCGAGTTGCGTGACCCCGACGGCACCGTCCGGCCCGCCGAGCTCTGGACCCGCTGCACGACACCCACCGAGCTCGGCCTCTTGGCCGTCGCCGTCGGCCTCACCGTCGACGCCGTGTACTCGGTGGAGCCCGGCCGTTACGCCGCCGACCCCCCCTCCATCGACACCCCTGAATTCCTGCTGCTCGCCACCCGGTAGCAGGGCTGGGATCCGGTGGTAGCGTCGGGTGGGCGTGTGCGGGCGGCGGCCTCGCCGTTCCTCCGCGCCAGCATCAGAGTTCCCTCCGAAAGCGACCTTCTCCTTGTCCGACCAGCCCACCACGCCCCCTGTCGCAGGCCCCACCGCCACTGACGACGACGCCGGCTACACCCCCCGCCAGATCGTCGAGGACGACCTCGGCGTCTCCTTCGAGCAGGCCATCGACGGCACCTTGGTCGACGTCGAGGACGGCCAGATCGTC
>JBIOZN010000054.1:0-2541 GCA_044871175.1 Acidimicrobiales bacterium
GCGATGCCGCAGCGCCCACGGCAGGTCGTTGTGGCCGTCGAAGACCGGCGCTTCCTGCAGCAGGCGGGTCACCCGTTCGGCCGATGTGTCGCTCACGCCGCCATTGTGGCCGCGACCGCCGACCCCCGCCTCTCTCCCCGGCACAAGAGGGAGAAGATTTCCACAAGCATTTTCGAGCGTTTCTGCACGATTTTGCTTGTGGAAATCTTCGGCTCCGGGGGACGGCGTCTGGGTTGCGGTGGGCGTACGTACGTTCGATACTGGCGGCGTGGGGTTCAACAACCCGTCGTGGTCGTGGGCGGAGCTGGAGGCGGCGTTGTCGGGGCGGGCCCGGGCCCGTGACGACGACGCGATGGGGGTCGGTCGCGACGGACGGGCGCCGGGGACGCCGTCGTGGAACGCCGGTGGCGACGGGCCGGCGTGGACCCGCCACCGCCAGCCGTTCGAACCGCCGGCCGAGCTGGTGCGCTCGACCGGCACCGTCGCCTACGCCGAGCTGCACTGCCACTCCAACTTCTCCTTCGGCGACGGGGCATCGCATCCCGAGGAGCTGGTCACCGAGGCTGCCCGCCTCGGCCTCGACGCGTTGGCGCTGACCGACCACGACAGCTTCGCCGGCATCGTCCGCTTCGCCGAGGCGGCCCGCACCGTCGACCTGCCGACGGTGTTCGGCATGGAGCTCACGCTCGCCACAGACCTCGACCCCTCGGCGCGGATCGTCCTCGACGAGGCGGCCACGCTCACCCAGACCGCCACTGGCCACGCCGCCGACCGCCAGGCGCCCGACCCTCGCGGCCACCACCTCGTGGTGCTCGCCGACGGCCCCACCGGCTACGCCCGCCTGTCGCGCACCGCCAGCCTCGGCCACCTCGCCGGGGAGAAGGGGGCGGCGCGGTTCACCCTCGCCGACGTCGCCGCCGGCCTCGCCGGCCACGCCTGGGCGCTCACCGGCTGCCGCAAGGGCGCCGTGCCGGCGGCGCTGCTCGAGCACGGCCCGGCCGCCGCCCGCCGCGAGCTGCACCAGCTGGTCGACGCCTTCGGTGCCGACCGGGTGCTGGTGGAGCTGTGGGACCACGGCGACCCGCTCGACAGCGCCCGCAACGACGCCCTCGTCGAGATCGCCGCCGCGGTGGGGGTGGAGTGCGTCGCCACCAACAACGTGCACTACGCCGCTCCCGCCCAGCGCCGCCTCGCCACGGCCATCGCCGCCGTGCGCTCCCGACGCAGCCTCGCCGACCTCGACCCCTGGCTGCCGGCGGCCGCCACCGCCCACCTGCGCGCCGGGGCCGAGCAGCTGCGCCGCTTCCGCCGCTACCCGGGCGTGGTCGAGCGGGCCGCCGAGATCGGCCGGGCGGCGGCGTTCGACCTCCACCTGGTCGCCCCGTCGCTGCCGCCGTTCCCGTGCCCGAACGGGTTGGACGAGATGCAGTTCCTGCGCCAGCTGGTGGAGGATGGAGCGAGCCGGCGCTACGGCGCCCGCCCCGTGCCGGGCACGGCATGCGACGACGACCTCGTCGCCAAGGCGTGGGCCACCATCGACCACGAGCTGGCGATCATCGAGACGCTCGGGTTCCCGGGCTACTTCCTCGTGGTCTGGGAGCTGGTCGAGTTCTGCCGACGCAGCGACATCCTCTGCCAGGGCCGCGGCTCAGCGGCGAACTCGGCGGTCTGCTACGCCCTCGGCATCACCAACGCCGACGCCGTGCGCCTCGGGCTGTTGTTCGAGCGCTTCCTCTCGCCCGAGCGCGACGGGCCGCCGGACATCGACATCGACATCGAGTCCGGCCGTCGCGAGGAGGTGATCCAGCACGTGTTCGACACCCACGGCCGCTGGCACACCGCCCAGGTCGCCAACGTCATCACCTACCGCGCCCGCTCGGCAGTGCGCGACATGGCCCGGGCGCTCGGGCACGCGCCGGGTCAGCAGGACGCCTGGTCCAAGCGCGTCGACGGATGGGGCACCATCGCCACCACCCGCGCCACGCCGGGCCACGACATCCCCGAGCCGGTGCTCGAGCTGGCCGCCGAGATCGAGGACGCCCCTCGCCATCTCGGCATCCACAGCGGTGGGATGGTGATCTGTGACCGCCCGGTCATCGAGGTGTGCCCGGTGGAGTGGGCGCGCATGGACCGGCGCAGCGTGCTGCAGTGGGACAAGGACGACTGCGCCACCGTCGGGTTGGTCAAGTTCGACCTGCTCGGCCTGGGGATGCTCTCGGCGCTCCACGACACGATCGACCTCGTGGAAGAGCACCGCGGCCGGGAGATCGACCTCGCCCAGCTCCCCCAGGACGACGCCGTGTACGAGATGCTGTGCCGCGCCGACACGGTCGGGGTGTTCCAGGTGGAGTCGCGGGCGCAGATGGCGACGCTGCCGCGCCTCGCGCCGCGCACGTTCTACGACCTCGTGATCGAGGTGGCGCTCATCCGTCCCGGCCCGATCCAGGGTGGTTCGGTGCACCCGTACCTGCGCCGGCGGGCCGGCACCGAGGAGGTCACCTACCCCCATCCCCTCGCCGAGAAGGCGCTGGCGCGCACGCT
>JBIOZN010000055.1:0-2642 GCA_044871175.1 Acidimicrobiales bacterium
CTTGTTGGGGTGGGTTGTTGTCTTGGGGTGTCGTTCTCCGTTCTCGAGCGGTGTGGGTGGCGGGCGGTCCGGTGGCGGTGCGGGTTGTTCGGTTGGGGCTGCCGAGGCCGTCAGGTTCGGGCGGCGGCTCCTTTCTTGGCGCCGCGGCTGGCGCGGAGGCGGTAGCTGTCGGTGCCGGTCTCGATGATGTGGGCGTGGAAGGTGAGTCGGTCGACGACCGCGGCGGCGAGGCGTGGGTCGCTGAAGGTGTGGCCCCATTCGCTGAAGGGGTGGTTGGTGGCCACGGCGATGGAGGCTCGTTCGTCTCGTTCGGTGATGATCTGGAAGAGCAGCTCGGCGCCTCGTTCGTCGACTTTGACGTAGCCGAGCTCGTCGAGGCAAAGCAGGTCCAAGCGTCCGTAGCGGCCCACGACGCGCGACAGGGTGCGTTCGTCGGCGGCTTCGGCGAGCTCGTTGACGAGCGCGGCGCAGGTGGTGTAGCGGACGCGCAGGCCGTGTTCGCAGGCGGCGATGCCGGTGCCGATGAGGAGGTGGGTTTTGCCGGTGCCGCTGTCGCCGAGGAACACGATGGGTTGGCCGGCAGTGATGAAGGCGCCGGCGGCGAGGGTGGCGATGGTGGCGGGGATGACGTTGGGGTTGGCGGCGCAGTCGAACTCGGCGAGCCGTTTGAGACGCGGGAAGCGGGCCTCGACCACCCGCCGGGCGCGTCGACGGGTGTCGCGTTCGTCGACTTCGGCGGCGAGCACTTCGGCCAGGTAGGCGAGGTGGGTGAGCCGTTCGCGGGCGGCGGCGTCGGCGAGGCGGGAGGCCTCGCTGCGCACGGTGGGCAGGGCCAGGGTGCGGCAGGCGGCGACGATCGCCGCCTCGGCGGCTGGGTCGCTGAGCGCCACGGTCATCGTCCCACCAGCGGTCGGGTGACCAGTATCTGTGCCAACCGATGCAGGTCGCGGCGGAACTCGGCCGCCTGGCCGGCGACGCCGATGTACTTGTCGTAGCTGGCGGCGGCGTCGGGGGCGGCGGCCAGCCAGTCGTGGACGTGTTCGCAGATCTCGGCGAGCTCGATCGCGTCGAGGGCGTCGAGGGCCACCCTCGTCGTGTCGGGGGCGCTCATTGGCCTGCTCCCGCCGCGAGCAGGGTGTCGTAGCCGTCCAGGCGGGGGGCGGGCCGATCCGAGCAGCGGGCGCCGATCGGCGTCACCGGCGCCACGGTGCCGTCAGCCTCGCCGGCGCGGCGGGCTTCGATCGCCACCACCTCGGGGTCAACCGAGCCGACGCCCACCGCGGCGGTGATCCCGGCGATCACAGCGCTGGCCGGCATGCGCCGATGCAACAGCAGCACCCGGCACAGCGCTCGGGTGCCGGCGCCGTCACCCAACCGGCGGCGGGCCGCATCCCAGCACCGTTGGTGGGCCGCGGTGAACGCCCCCGTGGCGCGGGCCTGGGCGAGGGCGGTGGAACTTGCCAGCGCCCCCGGCTTGCGTTCGAGCACCTCCAGGTAGTGGTCCAACACCAGCGTCTCGGTGCCCTTGTGCAGGCTGCGGTCGTGGGCGGCGATCACCTTGCCGTCGGCGATCACCTCCAGCCGGCGGGCACCCAGACGGACCGTGACCCGCCGCCGAGCCCACCGCGCCGGCACCGAGTAGAACGCCTGGCGGACGCACACCCGGGCCTTGGTGTCGACCTTCGCCGCCAGCTCCACCGTGGTGTCGAACCGCTCGTCGGGCAATGGTCGCAGCAGCACCGCCTCCGCGCTGAACGCCTCGCCCACCGTCACCGTCCGGGCGGCGATGCGGCGCTGATCATCGGCGACGTCGGCCGCCGCCAGCAGCTCGTTCAACTCGGCCAGCGATTCGACGCGAGGGATCGGCACCAGGCGGCGGCGGCGGAACCTGCCCACCTCGCCCTCCACGCCGCCCTTCTCGTGGGCCCCCTCCAGGCCCGGCGCGCAGAAGAACGAGTCGAAACCGTAGTGCGAGCGCATCGCCACGAACCGGTCCGACTCGATCCGGTTGCGGCCGCGCAGCACCTTGACCACCGCCGGCTTCAAGTTGTCGTAGCGGATCTTGGCCGTCGGCACCCCACCGAAGTGCTCGAAGGCCACCACGTGGCCCTCCAAGAACGCCTCCTGGGCCTGATGGGCGAACGCCACGTGGAACCCGCGTCCCGAGTGCGACAGGCGCATGCAGAACATCCACAGCCGTACCAGCACTCCCGCCACGAAGGCGTAGAACTCGCCGAAGTCCACCTCTGCCTCCGTCGCCGGGGCGTGAGTCTGGGGCACCGTCACGTCCCGCGCGGTGTTCGCCAACTCCCGGCGCAGCTCGGCCACATAGGCCCGCACCGTCGACTCGCCCACCGTTGCCTGATGCTCGTCACGCAGCCGCTGCCACACCCGCCGAGCGGTGTGCCGCTGCTTGCGCGGCACGTCCTGGTCAGCAACCAGCCAGCCACGGACTACCTCCTTCCACGGGCCCAACGCCGGCGCCGCACGCGTCGGCACCTTGCGTGGCGGCGGCACCGCCGACGCCAACGCCTGGCGCACCGCCCGTCGGTGCACCCGATGCCGGCGCGCCAGTGCCCGCACCGACAGGCCCTCGTCTCGATGATCGCGGCGGATACGTTCGAACAGCTCCACTCTCGACA
>JBIOZN010000056.1:0-48878 GCA_044871175.1 Acidimicrobiales bacterium
CCGCCCGCTCCGCCCGAAGGCGGAGGCGGTGGTGGTGGGGGCGGCGGGCGGTGCGGGTGCGGGTGCCGCGGGGTTGGAGCAGGAAGGTGAGGCGGGCGCAGGTGAGGAGCTGGGGGGGCCGGTGGTAGCGGCCGGCCAGACGGACCCGTAGGACAGGTTGGAGCCAGGCATGGTTCACCGCTGCAACAGCCGGTCGATGGCGGCCAGCAGGACGAGCGCGGCGTTGGCCATGTCGTAGGCGTCGCACGGATGGCGGGTGTAGTGGCACAGGGCGCACCGCTCGTAGCCGTTGTCGGGCTGTTGGGCGGGGTCGTGGGCGTCCTTGACCGCTTGAGCGTCCCGGCGTAGCTCTTCCCGGTTCACGCCCCCCAACGGTGTCACATGCCGGTTGTAGGTGTCGGGCCGGCAGGAAGGTCGCGGGGACGGGCTGGGCAGACCGACTCGTGGTCGGGGACGCCCATGGCCTGGGCGAACATGTCGGCCAGGACGGCAGGGTCAAGCCGGGGACCCGAGTACACGACCCGGTCAGGCGGTCCGGGTAGCGGGGCGCCACACCAGCGGCACGTCTCAGAGGGTGTCGTCGTCACGGGAGGGTCCTAGCCCGAACTGTTCACGCATCGCAGTGATGATGGCCTCGTCGTCATCGTTGGGGCCCAAGGCGACGGCGACCTCAGCCAGGGTCTGCTCCACCCGTTCAATGTGGTCGGCGAGCAGGCCGGCGATGAGCGCCATGTCAGCGGCCAGCCAGCCTGCCTCGGTTGGGTGGGTGCTGGCGATGTCGTGCAGGGCTCGTACCTCCAGGTCAGCGGCCTTGGCGCGTAGCAGGCGCACCACGTGTGCCGGGTCCAGCTCGGTCATCGGTTCTCCTTCGGGTAGGGGGAGGAAGGGGGAGGAAGTGGTGGGGGCCCACTCCTGGGAGGCGGGCCCAGGGGGCCCCCACCGGGCAAGAGAACGGCAGCGGGACGTCCCCTTGCGCTAGTCAGCCTAGCTGGTCAGCGGTAGCCGGCCCGCCGGGAGCAGGTCGGCCACGCCTGCCAGCCCTGATCGGCGAGCACCTTCTCGGCGATGGCGATCTGCTGGGCTGGGGTGGCGTCGTAGGCGTGGGCGGCGTAAGCGGTGCCGCCGTAGCCCCGCCAGGTGGACGGCTCGAACTGCAGCCCGCCCTCGAAGTGGCCTTCGGTGGCGTGCCAGTTGCCCCCGCTCTCGCACTGGAGGATGGGGGCCCACTTGCCGATGCCACCGGTGTTGCCGCCGCCGGTGCGCGAGTTGGTGGTGCCGTTCTTCTCCTTGTCGACACGACAGCCGTCGGCGCCGGGGCAGCCCTTCCGGGCGTACGCCTCGGCTGCCTTGGGGTCCTTGTCGTGCCACTTGATCCACGCCACCCTCTGGGCGGGTGTGCATGCGGTGAGAGCCAGGGCCAGGCCTGCTCCCGCCATCAGTGCTCGTGTTCGTCTCATGGGTTTCCCTTTCTGTGGTTTCCGCCCGCAGATTGGGTTGCGCCCGCCCGAGGCTCGCGCCCCGGGCGGGCTTCCTTGCCTCGCCACACCTCGCCACGGCTCGCCTTGCCCCGCCCGGCCCAACCATGCCGAGCCACGCCGTGCCCCGCCTTGCCGTGCCACGCCCTGCCCCGCCAAGCCACGCCCAGCCTTGCCTCGCCCGACCAAGCCCCGCCGCGCCTTGCCTCGCCATGCCCAGCCAGGCCCGGCCGTGCCCGACCTTGCCGCGCCACGCCACGCCGCGCCGCGCCCCACCCTGCCCTGCCCTGCCTCGCCATGCCGCGCCAGGCCCTGCCGAGCCACGCCGCGCCCGGCCCTGCCGAGCCGTGCCACGCCACGCCGCGCCCGGCCCTGCCTGGCCTCGCCTTGCCTCGCCGCGCCCTGCCCCGCCCCACCGGACCCCGCCTCGCCGGGCCACGCCAGTCCCGGCCACGCCGGGCCTCGCCTTGCCCCGCCCCGCCAAACCCTGCCGCGCCGAACCCTGCCCAGCCACGCCCTGCCTCGCCCTGCCACGCCACGCCTTGCCGTGCCACGCCCCACCGGACCACGCCGTGCCGCGCCCCGCCCCGCCTGGCCATGCCATGCCGCGCCTCGCCTGGCCTCGCCTGGCCCGGCCAGGCCCAGCCATGCCTTGCCTCGCCGAGCCTTGCCAAGCCCGACCAAACCGCGCCCCGCCCTGCCGTGCCCTGCCAGGCCGGGCCTGGCCGAGCCGCGCCGCGCCGCGTCCCTGCCCCGCCAAGATCAGGCTTCCTCGACGGAGAAGCTCTTGACCGCGAACCGTCCGAACGTCGGCCGGAAGTCCGCTAACCCCACAATGCGGCCCGCCACGGTGATCACGTCCAGCAAGTCAGCCGGCGGGATGTACTCGGGCAGCAGCACCTGCAAAGCGATCTCAGCCGTCCACCCCGACAGGATCGCCGGGCGGGCCCTCGTCACCCCGTTGCGTTGCACCTCCACCCGGCGGCGATCCACGTAGTCCCAGTCCCGCACCCCCAGAGTGCCCACGTCGGTCAGGCTCACGATGCCCGCCTTGTACAGGTCCAACGCGCTCTTGCGGGGCGAGCGGGGGTCCTGCCGGTACTTGGCGGCGCCCGCCTTGCCTGCCACCGCCGAACGCAGATACTCGCCGGGCAAACCCAGCGTGCCGTCCTCGCAGCGCCACACGTAGCTCTCCAGGTCGTCCGTCTTCTTCTTCGCCGAGCCTTTAGGCGCGGCCGCCTTGTCCTGCACGGCGTCGGACTGCCAGCGGTGGAACAGCATGTTGCTCGTGCCGAGCAAGGTGACGTTGGCGACGTAGGGGACGTGGATCGGGTTCAGGTAGGGCTCGTCGCCGCCCAAAGCGGTCATGCGGGGACCGTTGGGCTGGTCGGGCGGGTTGGGCTGGTCGGCCGATGGGGCCTTACGGGCAGTCATGCCCGGGTAACCTAGCCTGTCTAGTGACTGGCGCTGGACGGCCCCCCGTTCACACCAGCGTGCCGACGGGGGTGGTGATGAACCGTGTAGCCGTCGTTGTGCCCCGATTGCGCCCGTCAGACCCCACCGCCCGGGACCGGCCCGAGTTGACCGGCCACGCGTACCGCAACGGCGTCACGATCACCTCCACCGCCCCGTCCGCCGACGACTGGGACACGTGCCGCAACGAACGGCGCAACGTCCCGGTGCGGGACGGGGTGCGCGCCGTGATCACCCCCAACGCGTTCTCGCCGGCCCGGTACAGCACGGGGGCCGCCCCCCGGCGGGCCGCCCGTTCCATGGCCGGCAGGTCCATGGTCAACGTCACCCGGTCCGACAGCCTCACAGTGACCGCACCGATCGGGCCACCATTCGGGCCACCAGATCAGGGTTGGTGGCGGCCGTGTTCACGTTCACGGTGGCGTTCACGGTCCTGGTGGTGACGGCACCCGGGCCGGCCACCGCTGGGGCCGCCAACCCGGCCGCCCCCAGGCCTGCGGTGGCGGGCACGATCACAGGCATGGGCGTGGGCACCGGGCCCAACGTCCCCCCGCCACCGGCGCTGAACGGGTTCAAGGCCGAACCGATGCTGCTCACCGCGTTCCCCGCCCAGTCCGTCACCTTGTCGAAGGCTGACTTCATGCCGTTCCACATGCCCTCGATCAGCTTCACGCCCAGGTCGTACAGCACCCTGCTCACGTCACCGATGGCCCGCACAATGGCGCCGGGCAGATTCCGGAACCAGTCGACGATGCGGCTCCACACCGCGTCGATGCCGTCGGACAGGCCGCCCATCAACTGCCGGCCCAGACCGAGCAGGGTCGACGCCAGGGAACCGATGGCGGCCAGGATCTTGTTGGGCAGGTCAGCGAACCAGGACCGCACGCTGTCCCACACCGCCTGGATGCCGTCCCAGAAGCCCTGGATCAGGTCACGGCCCTTCTGCAGCAGCAAGCCGAGCATGTCGCCCAGCCGGCCTGGCAGCCCGGTGACGAAACCAACGATGGCGTCGATCACGTCGGAGGCGATCTGCTTGATGGCCTCCCACACCTCACCCCAGTCCACCTTGAAGTCGTTGAGGAAGGTGATCACCGCGGCGATCGCCGTCACCAGTCCCTGCACGGCCGTGATCAGGACCACGTTGATGACCTCGGCCACCTTGGTGATCACCGGGATCAGCAGGCCCAGCACCTGCAGCAGCGGGGGGAGCAGCAGCTGCACCAACTGCAACAGGGGAGGCAGCAACGGCATCAGCGCCGCCAGCAGCTCGGCCTGCGACGTCACCCACTGAGCGAAGTACTCGATGAGCATCGGCAGGATCGGGGCCAGCGAATCGGCCAGCACCGACACCGTTTCGACCAGCACCGGGAAGATCGGTTCCAGGGCCTCCATCACCTTGTCGAAGGCGGCCTGAAGGTCGGGGAGGACGGCCAGCAGGGCGTCACCGACGACGCCGGCAAGCCGGGCGAACACGTCGGCGATGTCCATCAGCACCGGGAAGATCGCCTCCAGCCCGGTCTGCAAGAACTGGGCCAGCAAGTCGATCAGCGGGGCGAAGGCGCGGGCAACTGCGCCCACCACCTTTGCTAAAGGGACCAGGGCGTCCTGCACCAGTTGCGACAAGGGGATCAGCAGCGGCGCGATGGCCATGGCGACCTGGCCGAGCGCGTCCAGCACCGGGCCCAACGCCGAGCCCAGGTTGTTGAACACGGTGGCGAAGATGGGGGCCAGGTTCTCCAGCAGCGGGCCCAGCCCGGCGATGGCCGGCGCCAGGTTCTCGGCTAGCACCGTCAACAGGGGGGTGACCGCCGGCAGCACCTCCCGGAACGACGACAGCAGCTGGGTCATGGCCGGCATCAGCGCCGCGCCGATCGCCGCTTTGCTGTTCTCCAGCTCGGCGGCCAGGATGCGCTGGCTGTTCGCCATGCCCTCGGAGGTGTTCTCGAAGTCGCCGGCCACCTTGTCGGACTGGGCCATGATCAGCGCGTAGCTGGCCTGCGCCTTCTGGGCGTCGGTGAGCGCGGGGACGGTGCCCTGGGTGGCCTCGGTCAGCTTGTCCTGAGCGCTCTGGTTGGCGAGCGCGGCCTGTTGCGCCTGCAACGAGTCGGAGCCGTACTTCTTGACGGCGTCGTTGTATTTCTGCTGGGCGATGTCAGCCTTGGCTTGGGCGGTGGCGATCTTCTCGGTGTCACCGGTGGCCTGGACCAGGCCCATGCTCAACGCCTGCGCCTCGATGGCGCCCTGGTTGAGCATGATCCCGAAACGGCGGGCCGGCTCCGACTCGCCCCGCAGGGCCGCCCCCAACGCGCCCACCACCTCGGCCGGTTCGGCGTTGAAGGCCGAACCGAGGTCGGCGCCGCGCTGCAACAGGTCCTGGGTGGCCTGGGCGGCCTGATCGGCGTTGTAGCCCAGGTTGCCCAGCAGGGCGCCGATGTTGGCGCCGGCCTGGCGGGCGTCGGACTCGGCCAGGCCGATGCCGGTGGCCGAGGTCTTGAAGAACTGGTCGAGCGCGGACGCTGACTGTTCGCTCATGCCGGCGAACACCAGGCCGGTCACGTTCACGGCCTCGTTGAGGTCGCCGGCCGCGCCCGTCAGCTCAACGAACTGGTCTTTGATCTGGCCGATGACGGCTGCGCCTCCGGCCGCCGCCAGACCCCCGGCCACGATGCCCCCCAGGCCCCCGAAGGTGCGGGAGGCGTTGGTGCTGATGTCAGAGAACTGGCGGTTGGCGCCGTCGGCGTTCTCCTTGGCTGACCGTTCCACCTTCTCGAACTGCTGGTCGGCCTCCCGGGCGATGGCAGCGAAGTCGTCAGCGGTTTCCTCGTCCAGCTTGGCGAAGGCCCGCTCCACGCCGGACGCTGACTCCTTGGCCGCCGCCTCCACCTCACCGAACTCGTCGCGGGCGTCCGCCGAGATCTGGCCCAACACCCGGGACACCTCGCCCTGAGTGGAGCCCATGTTGGCGGACAACGACGACGTGTCGGCGGTGATGCGGAGCACCGCGTCGCCAATGGTCTCCGGCACCGCTCCAGCGTGGCGCGCGCCGGCCCCGCCGCCTGGGACTGCGTGGCAAGCTCACCCATCCGCTACGGGTTCGACGTCTACACCCACACCGAGGTTGTGCCCCGGCCGCCGCCGGTCACCACCCGCTGGCGGGTGGGCCCGGTGCGGGCCAAGACGATCGTTCCCGCTCCCCAGGGTTTCACCCTCACCGCCGACCGCCAGGAGATCACCGTGCAACTCACCGCCGACCAGCAGGTCGCCCTGTCCATCACCGGCCAAGACGACTACGGCAACCCCGTCGACATCACCGGTGACGTCGTCTGGTTGTCGTCCGACGAGACCATCGTCCGGGTTGACCAGGAGGACGCCCAGCACGCCACCGCCGTCGCCGTCGGCCCGGTGGGCACGGCCGCCGTCACCGTCACCAACGACGTCAACCAGGACGGGACCGGCGACTTCCAGGGCTCCCTCGCCATTGACGTGGTGGCCGGCGACATCACCGAGATCGCCATCATTCCGGGTGACCCCACCGACAAGCCGTAGCGTTGCCGCCATGAGGAAGACCCTGGCTGGCATTGGGCTCGGTGCTGCGCTGGTGTTCGGGCCCGTCGCCCACGCCGCCGCTCAGACCGTGCCCACCATCGACCGCGACATCGACGTGGACGACGACGATGACGGTGACGCCGGCTTGTGGGGATTGGCCGGGCTGGCCGGGCTGCTGGGTCTGGCGGGTCTGGCGGGGCGCAAGCGGCGTGAGGTCGTGGAGCGCCCCGGCACCACCTACCGGTCACCCCCGACCACGGGTGGGGCGTCCAGCACCAACCCGTAGCTCACTCGGAGAGGCGCACGTCGGCGGCGACCAGGATGGACGCCAGGCCGGCGGCCGCCCACGCCGTCACCAGCACCTCCCAGATGCCTGCCTGCCACAGGCCGGTGGCGAACGCCCACACGGCGACGGCCGCCACGGCCGCCCACCACGACACGCAGAACGGGCACACGACCAGCTTCCCGAAGAAGCCCGGGTCCTCGCGGCCCACCGGGTTGAGCCGGTCACGTAACGGTTCGGTGATGCCGTCCAAGGCGAGCAGCCGGCCCACCCGGTAGGCGGCGAAGCCGGCCAGCAGCGCCGCCACCACGTAGCTCAAGCCGGTTGGCCCTGCCGGTGTCCCCAGGCCCTGCGGCCCTCCTCGGGCCGGTTGCGGGGCCGGCCCCCCGGGGCCGCCGTGCGTGCCACCTCGTCGGACAGGCGCCGCTTGCGTTCGTCGCGCAGCACCGCCTTCAACCGGACTGCGCGAATCCGGTGACGGGCCGATGGTGAGATAGCGGCGATCACCGTCTTGGGGGTGCCGTCGGCCGCCGAGGCGACAATGGGGAAGCCGGGCGTGTTCACGCTCAGCAGAGCGATCAGCTTCAGGCCACCGTCGATGCGCCGCCAATCCCCCGACAGGGGGGCGCCAGCGGTGCGGGCCAGCAGGCCCGGGTCCACATCATCGAACGTCTCCCCTGACACCCAGCCGCCGTGGTCGTCGTCACCGATCGCCACTCGGGCCCAGGCGGTGGTCACGTCGCCGTACCAGCCGGCCGCCGCTTTGGCCCCCAGGTCCTCGGGGGCGTGGTCGGCGCCCCCCACCAGCACACCGGTGCGGACCGTGCCCCCGTCGGCCAGCAGGGTCGCCCCCGTGGCGAAGTACGGGTAGACGCCCTGGTCGCGGGGTGGGGTGACGCACTGGTCGCCGTACCCGGTGTGGCACTGGTCCCAGGTCCAGGCGTGCCCGCGGACCACGCCGTTGCTGTCAACGGTAAGGGGGACGGGGCCGGCGAAACCGGGGTTGGTGTAGGCGGTGACCGGCCGGCCCTCGACTGGGGTGGCGGCGGTCAACCAGTACGAGGCGGTCTCAGCGTTCATCTCGAACGGCGGGGGTTCCCGGTTGTCGTCCCGGTAGTGGACGGACAGGTGCGTGTAGGCGCCCCGCCGGCCCTCCGGGGGGATCTGCACGTCCATGCCGGGCCCCTTGCCTCGGCCGCCGTGCAGCGCGGCGATCGCCGCGGCCATGCCCCGCAGGTTGGCCGGGCCGGGGATTCCGTCGGCGCTGACCATGTGGTGGATGAGCCGGCCGGCGTCCTTGGGCACGTTGCCGTCGGCGTCCACCCGGTCCGGGTCCACCCAGGCGAACACCCGCCGGGCGACGCTCACCGGCAGCGGGCTCGGCAACCGCCGCTCGTTGCCCGGACCGTCCCAGGTGGCGTCCACCACGGGCGTGTGGTGGGTGGCGGCGGTCAGGGTGTCGCACTCACACATCGGCGGGCTCCTTGGTCACGGCGGCGCACAGGGCCTCAACGCAGATCGGCGCCGAAGGCGGGTCAGGGTCGTGGAGGTGGCGGAGGGCGGCCTCCCGGCAGGCGTCGTTCGCCACCGTCCACATCTCGTGCGGATCGGCGCCCAACGGTTCCGCCCAGGCGCGGGCCTGGTCCATGCGGATCACCGGGTCACCCTTCAACAGCTCCTCGGCGGAGATGCCGCACGCCGTCAGCACCTCCCGGCCCTGGGCCAGCCGGGTCTCGGTGGCGTTCAGCTTGCGGGCCCGGGCCCGGTTCTTGAGGCGGGCCTCGGCCCGGTCAATGAACCGGCGCACCCCCATCTCGGTGGCGCCGCCGATGGCGGCCATCAACTCGCGGCGGCTGTACTCCTGCAAGCCCCGGGCGTCGTGACGGTCGGTGTCGCCGGGGGCCGGCGGAGACGTGCGAGGTTGCGGCAGGAACCGTGTTTCCCGGTTCGGGGCCCCCAACGGTTGGGGAACGGGGCTTCCACCGCCTCCCGGGGCTTCGGCGGGCAAATCCAGGGCCGGATCGAAGTAGGTGTCGATGCCCTTGGCCGTCTGGTCGGTGGACAGGGGACCCTTGGAGCGGATCATCCGCTCGGCGATCTCCTTGTCGGTGGGGGCGTCGGTGTCGGTGAACCCGATGCGGAGCCGCAGCGCGGCGTCGGAGATGACCCCGGCGGCGTGGGCCTGGAACACGTCGGCCACCTTGGCCGTGTTGAGCGCCGCCAGCGAGAAACCGACCCGCCAGTAGGCGGGGTCGTCGCCGGCCAGCAGCACCGCCGGTCCCACCACCTCCCGGTTGATGGTGTCAGCGATCAGCCGCACCAGCGGATCGACATGCGCGCCCTGCATTGACTCTTCGACCGCGGCGCTCGCCCACTGCGTGGTTGACCCCAGACCGGTCACAATCTCCGGGGGGGCGTCCAAGCCCCGCACGATGCGGGCCAGCACCTCGTTGCGCAGCTGCGCCGACCGTTCATCGAACGGCCGCTCCCACGGGATGTACCGGACGCCCTTCTCGATCAGGTCGAGCGCCATCCGCATGATGAGCGGCGCCACCGCGCTCGCCTCACCCGGGGCCCGCAGGTTCGCCGAGAACGCCTCCGACAACGTGAGGGTCAGTTCGTCGCCCACCGGGGCGTCAGCGGCAGGGGCGTCACCGTCAGGCGTGGCCGCGTCGAAGCTGGCCTCGTCGGCGATGATGAGAATGCCCGACGTCTGGAGTCGTGACCGGATGGTGGCCCGGATGTCGGCGTCGAGCAGCATGAGCATGTCGATCAGGTCGAGCAGGCTCATCAGCTCAGAGAACGGGCGTGACCGAGACTGCGGGTCGGGCCGCCACACCCGCACCATGTTCGCCAACGGCCACGGGTCGCGCCGGTCCACACCCGTCGGGTCCCGGTACGTGTAGGACTCGGTGGCGTCCCAGCGGATCTCCTGGTCGGAGAACACCTCGACGGTGCCCGGCGACGTCTGAATCAGGTAGGCCTCGCCGCTCACCTTCAGCGGGATCGCCAGCGCCGCCAGCAACACGTCCGAGCCGCCAGCCGAGTCCAAGAAGGAGCCCAGCAGGTCTTGGGCGGGGCCCGGCTGGGGCGCCCACCGGTTGGTGGGCGGGTCACGCTGTTCCACCCGCAGCGCCGCCTTCGACGCCAACGACGCCACGTAGTCGATGACGTACCGCACCTCGGGCACGCAGCGGTAGGCAGCCCAGCAGCGGGCCTGCAAGTCGCGCAGCGGCCCCCGGTTGCGGGTCAGTTCCAGGGTGGGGGACAGGCCCCGGGCGCGCCGGTTGAGACGCTGGGAAGCGGCAGTGACAGTGGCGCGCGCCATGGACGGGCGTGCGCCGCTAGACGCGAACTTCCAGCGGCGGGCTCGTCACGTCCTCAGCCGGAAGGGATTGGCCGGTCAGACGGGCCCGGTAGGCGCGGCGTCGCTCCGCCACCGTGGCCGGGTCGGGCGCGGGCCCGGGGCCCAGCGGCGCGGTGGCCGGCACCCGGCTCGCTCCGCTTCGGGCTGGCACGGTGGCGGTGCGGTTGCTGCCTCCGCAGCCGCACCCCACGGCTCAGGACCCCCGGGACGGGTTGGTCTGGGCCGTGGTGGCCGGCTCACGCCGGCTCTCGGTCGGCTCCCGCCGGCTCTCGGCCGGGCGGGACCGCTTCTGCTCGGAGGCTTCAGTGGCCTGCCGGTCCCGCTCGCCCAGGTCGACCACGCTCACGATTGTTCCGGCTACCCAGCCCTCGTGAGGGTTCTCCTCGGGGAGAGACGGCCGGTTCAAGACCTCGGCCAGCTGCCCGGACAAATCGCTCTTGCTTCCCATGGGCTCGCAGTCTGACACCGCGGCCGCCGCGAGTCACCCACCGGGCACTTCCACCTTCGCCACGATGACCCGGCAGCCAGGCTGAATGTCGACTTTGACGCCGCGCACGTTGATGAGGAAGGTGCCCAGGTCACGGTCGAGCTTGCCGGCGATGGTGGTGCCCTTGCCCGCTGCGATCACGCCGGTCACCACCCCGGCCAGGTCGATCAGCTTCCTATCCCGACGCCGGGGTAGGCGGGCACGCCGATGAGCCGGATGGCGCACTGGTGGTTGTGCGCCGGCCAGCACAGGTCGGACGGGACGGCGTTGCCGTACTCGTCGAAGGTCGCCGCGGCGGCGTAGAACCGGAACGTCGAGGTGCCGCCGGCAGGGACGATGTGGGGGATGGTGTAGCCCTCGGCCAGGCTGGTGATGATGTGGTCGTTGAGCAGCCGCTGATCCCAGTGGGTGCGCGACACGATCTGGCCGATGTCGTAGAAGTTGACGCCGTCGTCGGACGCCATGAACCGGCCGTTGCGGTAGGACCACGACCAGTAGTCGCTGTTGAGCGCCACGCTGATGCTGATCTCGTAGCGGACGAAGGCGATCATGGGCACCGAGCCGGATGGGTTCTGCAACCGCGCGTCGACCGGCACGGTCACCTCGCCCGAGCCCAGGTCACCGGCCGGCCGGGCGGTGTTGGACGACTGCACCATGCTGCGCCGGTCCACCGCCACCGCGCCGGGCACCATGAGGCAGCCGTCGGCGGTGCAGTGGAGCGAGTTGGCGCCGCCGCACAGGTAGGCGGACAGGATGCCGCTGCCATCCTGGATGAGGCCGCAACCGAGGCAGGCGCCGGGCATCAGTAGGCCCCTTCCATGCCGGGACGGTCATCCACGATGGCCTGCTCCCCCCGCCACAGTTCGTCGCCGAACACGTCAGGCGGGACTTCGGGCGGCACGTCGTTCTTGGGTGTCGGCAGGCTGGCGGGGTCCACCGCCTCACCCGCCACCGTCACCGCCGGGTCGCCGATGAGCGTGACGCCGGGCCGGAGGTCGGCGTACGGGTCGGCGGCGTTGGTGCCGGCGATGTTGTCGAGGATGAGCGGAATCCACAAGCCCTCGTAGCCCGTCAGGGGGATGCCGTCCACCGCGCCCCACGCCTCGCCCCACACGATGGTTTCCTGGCGGGCGTTGCCGTTCTCGGTGTACTGCCGGTCAACGCGGATGCTGGTCATGCGGCCTCCTAGGCGGGCGCCAGGTAGCGCAGCGCCACCCGGCTCATACTCGTCGGTGAGCCGGCCCGCACCCGGTTACCCGGCCCGTCGCTGGCGGCGGTGACCTTGAAGCCGGCCAGGTTCAGGCCGAGCGGCATGACGTGCTTGATGCTGGCTGTCACCCACTTCTGGGGCGCATCGGTCGGCACCACCGTGTCCACCATGTTCGTGGCCGGCGCCGCGCCGGCCGGGTCACGGGCGATGGCGATGGCGGCCCATGTGCCCTGCTGCAAGGGGTCCGTCGGCATCTGGATGGTGACGCTGGCGGATATCTCGTACCAGCCCGAGGTGGCGGGCACGATGGCGTCGATGGTGTCCCAGGTGCCCGCCGAGTTGGCGGCGGTGAACGTGAGGGGCTGCGAGGTGAGCGCCAACGGCTGGTCGGCCGCCAGGCGGCCCCACCACCACGACGGGTCGGGGTAGCGCAGGTCGAACAGGAACGTCCAGGTGCCGTCGGTGCCGAGCTGGAACACGGCGCCGCCCTGGTCGATGTACACGTCGCCCGCCCGCGATTCGGGCACGGTGACCGGGGGCGTGGTGGCCCCGGTGAACCAGCGGGTGCCCCGGTCGACGTCGGTGCGGTCGACGGGCGGGGCGTACACGTCGCCGTTGACGAAGCTGAGCAGGTTGCCGGCCGTGGTTGAGCGGCGCAGGTGCAGCCGGTCGGTGGCCCAGTACATGCCGGCGCCGGGCGGCAGGCAGGCGCGCACCGCGTCGCATGGCAGGCTCACCCGCACGCCGGCCGGCCCCACCGCCACGGGCAGCGCCGAGTACGGGTCGGCCACCAGGCCGACCAGCTTGGGCCGGCGTTCGGAGCCCTCGTTCTGGCTGACTGTCACCGCCGCGCCGCCGTTGATGACGCACACGCACGGCTTGTCGGCGCAGCGGCACTTCGGCATGGTGGTGGTGACGCGGGCGTCGTTGCGGTCGATGGTGGCGGTCATGCGGGTCCCATCCACTTCACGGTCATCCGGGTGCGGGTGTCGGCCAGCACGTCCACCGAACCGGTGCCGGCCTGGTTGACGGCGACCTCGACCACGTTGTCGGCCGGTCCGAGCAGCCACACGTCGTCCACTGTGGCCTGCGCCCAGCCGGCCGGCGACGACGTGAAGGAGCCGTCAACGTTGGGGGACAACGCCCCTGCCGCCGAGCCGACGTGGGCGCGCGCCACCGCCCCCACGTAGTCGCGGGCGGCGGCCAGCTTGTATTGCACCTCGGCGTGCACCTCGTACCAGCCGCGCTTGTCGACCGGTGGCGCCACCGTCGTGCCCGTCGCCGCGATGGGGATCGACCACATGCCGCTGGAGCCCTCGCACTTCCAGGTGAGGGCCTGGTAGGCGTTGGTCACCGCCTTCTGGGTGGCGGCACTGCCGACGAACCAGGGCTCGTTGGGTGTGGCTCCGCCCAGGCTGAACTGGCGCACCCAGCCCGACACGGTCATCAACCAGATCGAGTCGGAGTTCTGGTCGAGGTACATGTCGCCGTCGCGGTCGCCGGTCTGCACCTTCGGCGCCCCGTAGCCGGCCCGCCACCGTGAACCGTGACCGCCGGGCACCGGCCGTGACGGCAGCAGCAGCCCGTTGTCGATGGCGATGGACAGCGCGTTGTCGTCGTCGCCCGACAGGTGAGCGCTGAACACACCGGTCGGCTCGTCGTACAGCAAGCCGTCATCGGCGCTGAAACAGGTGCGCGCCTCGGAGCAGCGCATGCTGACGCTCATGCCGGTGCCGGGGGTCATCGTCACCGGCAGCGGGCTGTCGAGGTCAGCCCAGCCGTTGATGACGTACGGGCTCTGGGGCCGTCCGTCCTGGTGCGCGTCGATGGAGATGCCGGGCCCTGCCGTCAACATGCAGGCGCACGTGGTGCCGGCGCGGCACCGGCATGCGCTCACGGCGTGCCGGCGGGCTTGGTCACGACCCCGGCAAGCTGGTCCCAGCCGTTGTAGAACAGGCTGTAGAAGGCGGCGTCCTCAGCGGCCAGGCCGGCGTCGGCGATGGGCTCGTCGGCCAGCGCGAACCACACGAACCGCTCCACCTGGGAGCTGGGCGACTGCATGACGCTGGTGGCGAGGAACACCCGCTGGCGGTAGTACTTCTCCTCCTCGGTGGGCGGCGCGTCCTGCGAGCCGACCAGCGGCGCCTCGGCGGCGTAGATGTCGTTGGCCGTCTTGATGGCGGCCATCTGGGCTTGGGCGCGGAAGCTGGTGGCGTTAGCCAGCAGGCCCCGCATCTCGTAGCTCGTGGGCATGGATTCTCCTTACCAGTAGATGCGCAGCAGGCCTGAATAGCTCGTGCCGGTGGTGGGGGCGCCGTACATGCGGCGGAACACGCCCTGGGCGGCGTCGGGGGCGTAGACGACCAGGGCGTGGTAGCTGACCCCCCACTGGTCGACCTGCCAGTTGGCGTTGTCGCACCAGGCCGGCTGGTTGACGTAGAAGTACTGGTCAGGGTGCCACCAGGAGCCGCCCACGCCGGGACGGGTCTGCGGTTGGCCGCCCGCCTTCCAGCGGTCCGAGCACGGTTGCAGGTCGATGCCGCCGGGCGGCCCGCTGTAGAGGGTGAAGCACACGTTGACGTGGTTGGGCGGGTCGTAGCCGTTCTGGGTCCACCCGGCGATCTGGTCGCCGTAGAAGTAGGTGGCGAAGTCACCGCCCTGGGACACGCCGGGCCAGAAGCCGAACGGCACCGACACGTCGGCTTCGAGCCAGCCGTTGTTGTCCTCCCAGCAATCGGACTGCGCCGGCCACAGGTCGATGGAGGAGCCGCGAGCGTGCTTGGCGAGCCCGGCGGTGTTGCCGTCGGCGTAGCCGTAGCGGTTCCAGGCCCGCACGATGAAGCTGTGCCAGTTCCACCACGCCCGCACCGGCAGGAACAGGGTGCGCGATGTCTCACCCGTCCACCCGCCGCTCCACGCCTGGACCCAGCCCTCGCCGTCGGCGTGATAGTGGACCTGCATCTCGGTGATGCCGTTGGGGTAGGCGCCGTTGGCGGGGTCGGCCCAGTTCAAGTAGAAGCCGCCGCCGTTGTCCCACGTCCAGGTGGCGGTGACGTTCCACGGTGCGGCGGGCGCGGCCGGACCGGGCGGCACGACGACCCGCACTGACGGTGCCGCCCCCGACTGGAACCACGTCTCACGGGCCCCCGGCCCGCGGGTGAACCGCGGGTCCACGTTGGTGCCGGTGTCCATGTGCGCGTAGGCCCACACGTCGTACGTCCAGCCCTGGATGCTTCCGCCCGGTGCCCAGCCGATCCACGGCTGCACCACGTTGGCCGGGCCGGGGGGCCAATCGTTGCCCCAGGTGTCGCGGTACACGCCCATGTAGGGCAACAGGGGCACGTCGGCCGTGGCCTGCGCGCCGCCGCCGACGGCCGGGGCGGTCCAGTTCCACACCGACTTCCACACGCCGTCCTGCCAATAGGCGTCGGACTGGGTGAGCACCGCCTTCTGGGGCGGGGTGACGTAGGGGAAGTACTCGGACCAGTCGCCGGGCGTGCCGTCGCCGTCCAGGGCGCGCACCCGCAACTGGTGGCGACGCTGGCCCCAGTGCTCGATGGCGGTATCCCACGCCGTCTGCGTGCCCAGCGGCACGACGCCGCCGGTGATGCGGGTAAGCGGGGTGAGGTCACCGGGGGTGCGGCCGCGGGGGCCGTCCCAGATCTCCCACTCGTACGACGCCGCGCCGGGCACCTCGGTCCAGGCGAAGGTGGGAATCGGGTAGGTGGCGCCGGTCATGGCTGGTACCGGTACGACAGCAGCCGCACGTTGATGGGAGCGGGCAGGGTCATGTTCGGGATGGGGCCGAGGTAGCGGGCGAAGGCACGGCAGCGTGAACTGGTGGGCACCATGCCGGCGGCGGCACGGCTGCCGGGCACGCCAGGGTCACCGCTGCGGGGACGGGTGACGCGCAGCATTCCCTCAACGTCCGGGCCGAACATGCCGATGGCGCTCACCTGCGCGTACGACCAGGTGGCGGTGTCGGTGGTCGTGGTGGCCTCCCAGTGGTCGACGGGCACGACGTCGTCGGTCTCGTAGCGCTCGACGGCGAACGACCAGGTGCCCGGCGTGCTCAGTTCGCATTGCAGTTCCACCGTGACCTCGTAGGCGCCAATCCAAGGCGGGCGGATGCTCTTGCCGTCCACGCTCACCTTCCACGGGCCCAGCGACGCATTGGTGAGCCAGGCCATGTGAGCCGCAGGATCGGCGCCGCCCAGGATGCCGGCGCCGCTCTGCGCCCCGGCGAAGCCCTGCCACCACGGGCCGGCGGTGGACACGCCGAGCGTGAAGTTGAGCTGCCACACGCTGAGCGGGCTGAGCCGGTACACCTCGCCGGTGAGGGTGTTCAGGTACCAGTCGTTCGGGCGGCAGCCGGGCAGGACGGTGATGTCGGTGGGGGGCGGGCCGGCGCCGAAGAACCACAGGTCCGGCCAACCCTCGGCCGGGGGCGGCATCTCGGCGAACAGGCCGCCGTCGGTGCCGATGCTGATGCCGTTGGGCGCTGGCGCCAGGCGCGCCGACACCACCGGGCCGCCGCGGGCCACCCCGTCCCCGGGGATGAGGCAGTCCTGTGCGAGCACGCAGGGCAGGGCGACGCTGACGCCATCCGCCGTGGCCGTGACCGGCAGTTGCGAGGCCGGGTCGGGCACGACGCTGATGACGTAGGGGTCAGGCCGGGTGCCGACACCGGTGACGGAGATGCCGTCGGCTTCCTCGATGATGCACGAGCACTGCGACACGGCGCATCGGCATCTGGCCATCAGGCGAATCCCATCTTCTTGGCGCACGTCCACGGCTTCCACGAGCCGCCGTGGCTGGAGTTGTAGATGTAGCGGGCCATCCGCACGTTCTGGTCGGGGTCGAACATGTCGGTGAAGCCGAGCTTCTGCCAGGTCGAGCGCCACACCTTCGGGTACACCTGGAAGAGGCCTTGCTCTCCGTACTCGCGGCCGACGTTGCGGGGGTTGAAGTTCGATTCGCACCAGGCCACCCGGCAGGCGTGGTCCCACTCGCCGGCCGGGAAGTAGCGGCGGATGAGGTCGCTCACCATCACCGCGTTCTTGTGCTCGGAGTGGCACAACGCCCGGCCCTGCGGAACGGTGGGCCCGGCCCCGGTTCCGGTGTCCCCGCTGGTGCCCGAGTTGACGTCGGCCGGATAGCCGGGGTTCTGGGCCGGCGGGGTGTCCGGGGGCAGCGGAGGGGGCGGGGGCGGCGGCGGCGTGGGTGGCGGCGGTTCGGTGACGATGATGTCCTGAAAGCCGGACGCCGAGCTGTCGGTGTTGGCCACGGTGAGCCCGACCTTGTAGGTGCCGGGGTTGTTGTAGCGGTAGATGACGTTCTTGACCCCGGCGTCGGTCGAACCGTTGCCGTCAAGGTCCCACGCCCAGGCCGTCGCGTACTGGGTCTGGTCGGCGAACTCGACGTCCAGGGGCAGCATGCCGGTGATGGCTGAGGCCGAGAACGACACCACGCTCAGGATGGGTGGTGGCGCGTTGATGCCGCACACCTGCGGGGCGGTCGGCGGCGCCGGTGGACGTGGGGCGGCCTTCTCGGCCGTGGACTCCACCGGTAACGGGTCTGGGGCGCCAACGGCGGGGATGATGGTGTTCGGCGGCCGCTTGGGCTGAGTGGGGTTGCTGGTGCTGCTGCCGGCCGAGGCGGCGGGGCTGGTGTAGTCGCCGGTGACGCCGATCCCGCCGACCGAGCTGCCGCCGCCGCCTCCACTGCCGATGTACAGGTCCGAGAAGTCGATGTCGCCGGGCGAACCGATGCTGATCCCACTGCCGCCGCCGGTGGCGCACGCTGCCGACCAGTTCTGCGCCGTCTCCTCGAACATGCTCAGGTGGACGTGGTTCTTGTGGGCACCGCGCGGGTTGCACCGATCCGACCCGGCCCAATGGCCGACCTTGCAGTTCCAGTAGTCGTTCCACCAGCAGATGTAGGCGACGCCGACGCATCCGCTGTGGTGCATGTCGATGAGCCACTGGGCGATGGCTGAGCCGAGCGCGTGGTCGGTGGTCATGATGTCGAGCGCCCGTCCGCCGGCATGGTCGGACAACGCGCTCGAACCGGCGATGGTGCGGCACACGTAGCCGCCGATGGAGTTGACGCCGGGGAACTTCTGCTTGATGTAGTTGCTGAGCGCCTGCGCGCCGGGCTTGAAGCCGCCAGAGCAACGCCCGGGTGACCCCTGACCGCAGCCCATGGGCTAGGCGCCCTCGGGGTCGCCGTCGAAGGCGGCGATCGCCGCGCGCAGGAGGCGCACGGCGGGCGCGGACGTGGTGGAGGTGCCGGGGATCAGGTCGGCTTCCCACTGGCGGGCGGCGGCGAGAAGCGCCCGGCAGCGCTGCGCCCGGGCCAGGGGTATCCGGACGAACTCGTTCACGGCGCCAGCCCGGCTTCGATCTCGGCCCAGTGCGCCTGGATGCCGGACTGGATCTCGTCGTCACCGATCACGCCGATGTCACGGCCGGGATGCGGGTTGCCCGAGTTGAGGGCGTACTCGTAGTCGGCCTCGTTGTCGATGGAGATGGGCCACATGAACGACAGCGCCACCTGCGCCGGGCCCTCGGCCTTGATGGCGAGCCCGAGCGGCGAGTCACCCAGCGTCGGGTTGGCCCACGCCTCCTTCGCCAGCCCGGCCTCGACACGCTGGCGCAGGTCGTAGTCCTGCGAGCAGATGGTGATGGTCTGGTAGCTCATTTGGGCGTGGCCTCCGGGGGTGGCGCGGGGATGCTCGGGTCGGCGGGGATGGGCTGGCCGCACACGCCGCAGGCGATGCGGCCCTCGCGCAGCTCGCTGAGGTAGGCGTCGTCGACGGGCACCGAGCGCGCCCAGGCGTCGCAGTTCGGGTTGACGCAGCGGCAGGAGTACCGGGCGCTCACCATCCGAGGCACCACCAGTTGGCCCGATAGGCGCCGTTGTGGTTGGCGGCCAGATACACCCGAAAGCCGGTGCCCGAGTAGTTGGCGGTGCAGTAGACGGCCGGCCCGACGGCATCACCGCAGATGCACGAGGCGATTACCAACCCCGACAGCACCGTCCCCCATGACAGGTCGAACCAGTTGCGGTCAGGGACGGTCAGCACGGTCGACGCCATGAGCCAGAACAGCCGGGCGCCGTTGGGCACGAGCCCGTGGATGCCGCTGCCAATCTGGGTGAGTCCCGGCACCTGATGGTTGTAGGTGTCGGCCTGGTTCCCGAACGGGAACGAGAGACGGAACGACAGCGGCGCAATGGCGAGCACCCCGTCGGCGCCGCCGAAGCGGGCCAAGTCAGCGTTGCCCTCCCGAATCGCCACCTGCTGGCCGGACTTGGCGTTGACCATGGTGAACCCAGCGGCCTCGGCCAGGAAGGCGTAGTTGTTGCCGCCCTTGCGGCTGGTGTGGCCGAACTCGGCGTAGTTGGTGTCGGTGCCGTTGTAGGGCTCGCCGTAGGCGGGAGCGACCAGCCCGGCCCCGGCGGCGCCCGCCGGTCCCTGCGCGCCGGTGTCACCCTTGGGTCCGCTCGCCAGCTTGGTGATCGTCATCGACGGGGCCGGCGGGTCGGTGGCGCCCGAGTCGGTGATGAGGGCCCAGGTGTAGGCGGCGCCGCCGTAGCAGTAGAGGTTCACCACGTCGTTGGCGGCGAGGTAGCCCTGCCAGGTCACCACCGCGGTGGCGAAGGCGGCCAGGTGCACGTACTGGCGGGCGAGGATGACCCCCGCCTTGCCGACCGCGACGAAGCTGCTGGCCGGCGGCGCGGCGCCCGTCGCGGTGAGGATGCCGGTGATGACGTAGATGCCGGCGCTGTTCACCCGGATGCCGTTGCCCGACTGGGTGAAGGCCCCGGCGACGTTCTGCTGTTCGTGGAGGAAGGTGCAGGCGATCGCGGTGACGGTGCCCGCCGCCATGGCTGGCCCGGCGGTGGCCCGCACCCGCATCATGGGAGCGTCGGCACCGCCGGGCAGCCCCTGGGGCCCTTGTGTCCCGCCCATCGAGGTGACGGTGAGGGCCGAGCGGTTGTCGACCGCAGGGGGGCCGCCAGCATCGGTATCGAGGGTGACCGAGAGGGTGTCGTTGACGAGCAGGTCGTACACGGCGGTGACGAAGCCCTCCCGCCAGCCGCCGCTGTTGAACACCGACGCCTGAGCCTGGATGGTCGTGGCGCCCCGCTTCTGATACACGGTGGGCACGATGTAGGCGCCACCCGTGCTCATGGTGGTGATGTGGAGGTTGACCTCGTAGCGGCCGGGCTGGTCGCAGCGCAAGTCGGTGCCGCCGACCAGGGTGAAGCCGCTGGCCGACGAGACGCTCATCGGAATCTTGGTGGCGTTGACGAAGGCGCCGCCGGGGAAGCCGACGTAGGCGTAGTACTGGGTGGTCGTCGTGGGTGCGTTGACCCACTTCGTGTCGTAGTTCGTGCCGCTGGCCTTGGCGAGAATCTGGTCGAGCGTGCCGCCGGGTGCGACGCCCGGGCCCGTTGCGCCGGTCGCGCCGGCCGGCCCTTGCACGCCGGCCGGCCCCTGCACGCCCTGCGTGCCCTGGAGGCCCTGCGGCCCCTGCGCGCCGGTATCGCCCTTCGGCCCCTGGCTGCCGGTGGCGCCCGCTGGACCTTGGCTGCCGGTGGCACCGGTCGGCCCCTGCGTGCCCTGGATGCCTTGGGCGCCGGTGTCACCCTTGGCGCCCTGCGGCCCCTGCGCGCCGGTCGCACCAGCAGGGCCAGTGGGGCCGGGCGGGCCGACGATCTGACCGACGTCGACCCACTGCGTGCCATCCCAGAAGTACAGGTCGCCGTCGGACTCCACGATGTAGGCGTCACCCGGCTGGGCGCCCGGCGGCAGGTCACCCGGTGTCGGCACGCTGCCGATCAAGTCGACGCTGGTGCCCTGCTCGCCCTGTTCGCCCTGCGGACCGGTCGGACCTGTAGGACCTGCCGGGCCGATGGGCCCCTGCGTGCCGGTGTCACCCTTGACGCCTTGCGGGCCAGCCGGTCCGGTGGGGCCGGTGGGGCCGGCCGGCCCCTGGCTGCCGGTGGCGCCCGTGGCTCCGGTCGGGCCGCCTGGACCCTGCGGGCCGGGCACGCCCTGCGTCCCCGGAGGGCCGGCCGGGCCAGTGGGACCGGGGGGGCCGGGAGGCCCCTGCTCGCCGGTGCCGGGCGTGGACGGCGCGATGACGTACGTGCTGCCGTCGCCCGTCCAGCGCACCACCAGCTGGCCGCCCGCGTCCTCCTCGATGATCCATTCCTGGGTCTTGGGGAACGGCCGCAACTCCAGTTCGTGGAGCCGGTCGTTGTGGTCCTTGAACAGCGCCAGGTTGTCCGGGTAGTGGCGGGGGTGGGCGCCGTTGTGCAGGTCAGACATCGTCGGCGATGCCTTCCCACTCGAAGCCGGCGGTGGTGGCGGCCATGGCCAGCTTCACCGACTCGGCCCCCTCGTCGACAGCCACCTCCAGGCGGGTCATCCGCATCATGGTGTCCACGTCGCGGTAGCCCGAGGTGAGCAGGATGGCGAACAGGTTGCCGGGCACCAGGTCCTCGATGCGGCACGGCGACGTCGGCATGAGGTCGGTCGCCCAGTTGTCGTCGCACTCGACCGGCGGGTAGTGCATCTCGTCCCAGATGCGCTGGGCGGCGGCCTGGGCGGCGGCGGCGTCCTTCAGGTTCGGCAGCTTGAACGTGCGCTCCACCAGCCCGTAGAAGGTGTCGACCGCGCCCACCTGGCCGACGACGAGGTTCGACTCGCCGATGACGGTGACCCGGGTGGCGGTGTCGCTGGCGCGCTGGGCGATGGCCGGGGTGCTGGTGAAGTCGTTGTCCGACAGGCGGCCCACGAACCGGCCGAGCCGGCTGCCCCCGATGAGCCGGCGGCAGTACACGGTCCAGTCCACCAGCCCGCGCGACAGCTCGTTGACCTGCGACAGCAGTGTCTTGTGCTCGCCGGCCTTGAAGAACATCTCCGCCATGGAACCCACCGGGCCCACGTCGAGCGTCAGGCAGATGGGCTCGTAGGCGAAGCCTTCGGTGCACAGCTCGGTGAACACCTCGGAGGCTTCCTTGGCGCAGACACCGGTGAAATCCACGTTCTTGTGGATCTCACGCACCGACGCCCAGTGCATGAGGTCGGCCGCTTCGATGGTGCACGTCGCGCCTTCCCAGGAGACGTTGGTGACCGGGCCGACCCACACCACCGCGCCGTTGCGGTAGATCCACAGCTCGTGGCCCCACGGCCGGATGCGCCCCAGGTCGCGGCCGCAGCCGGTCGGCGCCGGTATCTGGCACTTGGCGGTGCTCACGCCGTTGAGGGTGCGGGACCAGTTGGTCTGGGCGGTGTCAAAGCCGAGCAGGTGGAAGGTGCCGCAGCGGCTCTTGATGGCGTACTCGTAGTTGCCGCAGCCGAGGCGGAACTCGTCGGTGGGGCGTTCCAGCAGCAGGCTCATCGTTGCTCCGCCCCGCAGGCACACCGGTGCCGGCCGTACGGATGCCGGGGCAGCATGCAGACGTGGACCACCGGCATCGACTTCGCCACGTCGTTGCGGGGCGCGTCCCAGCGCTCACCGCACACGGGCGGGCTCATACGGCGAACCGCCGTTCGGTGAAGGTGACGACGAACTCGGCGTCGGGGGCGACGGTGCCGAAGGCGGCCGAGAAGCACACGGTCGTCGGTTCGCAGCCACCGTCCAGCACGTCGTAGTTCATGAGGCCCCGGTCACCTCCGCTGAGCACGAACCGCTCGGCCGGGAAGCTGTAGGTGCCGCACTCGACGCGGGCCCGGCGGGACACGCCATCCACGATGAGCCGCGAACCGGCCGGGATCTTGGGCAGGTACATGGTGGCGCACGGCTCATCGCACCGGAACGCCTGCGGGTCGTTCTGCGGGTTGGTGCCGTGCTGCGACTGCGGCCAGAACGACACCTGCAGGGCGCGCATCTCCCGGCTGCCGGCGAACACCTCAACGGTGATAGCGCCGTCCCGCCACTCGGTGGTGGACACGTCGCAGCACAACGGCCCGGAGATGACGACGGGCTCGCATTCGCCGCACACGTCAATGATCGCGATGGCAGGGTCGGGCGGCGGGTCAGTTGAACCGCACGGCGCCACGCCGCAGTCGTCCGGTCCCGGCGGCGGGCAGTCGGGCGGCATGCACGGCAGGTTGATGCTGCACACCGACGGGAAGGCGGTGCCGGGCCAGCGGCACAGCTCGTTGGGGATGCCCCACAGGTACGGGTCGGCGGCGACGATGGAGAAGTCGGTCGTCATGAGGGTGCAGCCGCAACCGGAGCCCTCCAGCGGAACCGGCTGACTCGGCGCGTCGAGGATGCCGGCGCTACGGATTGTCCACAGGCCCGACCCGGCCGGTTCGTCGGGCTGGTCGCAGCACAGCCGCAACGTCAGGTCGCTGGCCACGCAGTCACCGCGGCAGGGGTCGTCGCTGAGCAGCTCGTACAACCACTCGATGCCGTACGACGCCCCCCGACAGGACGACGCGACGAGGATGCCCTCGACGTTCACCTCGCGGGCCGCCATGCGTGCGCGTCGCAACGTGTCCGTCAGGGTGGCTTCCCACCCCACCTGCGGGCGTTTCATGCTCGAATGCCCGAGGCCGGTGATGCGGGTCACGTAGAAGCCGTAGAACTCGGCCGACGCCGGGCTGGTCGGGTCCCACCACGGCGCCGGGTTGGGCTGCTGCGAGGGCCCGCTGCCGAACCCGTCCTCGGGCACGTCCTCGGGGCAGTAGCAGGCCGCGCTGAGGGTCGGCGTGCACCCGCTGAGCGGGCTGCCCCGCAGCCACGAGTACAAGGCGGCGTGGTTCGCCAGCGGTTCGCCCGCCCAGCACGCCCAGCCGCCGAAACCGGGCATCAGCTGACCTGCGTTTCGCCGAGCGGCACCCCGCCCGACCGCCGGTCCAGCTCGGCCATGTCGTCGGCGGTGAGGGTGATGGTGCGGCCGGTGGCCGAGGCGACCTTGGCGACAACCTCGCTGGTCTTGCCGGTGAAGAACAGGTTGACCGCGTTCTCCACGAACTGCTGGCGCCGCTGCGGCTCCTCCTTGGTGTCGAACACCTGGGCGATCGTGCCCAGCCCGAGCACGCACAACGTCCGCACGTCCGGGCGGGGCGGCGGGCCGCCGGCAAGCAGCACCGACGCCTCGATCTCGGCCCAGTGGACGACGGACACTGCGATCAGCCCTGCGGCCCGGGCTGGCGGAAACCCGTGGCCGCCCGGATGGCCGCTTCCATCACGGGCAGCAGTTCCTTGACGGTGACACCGGCGTCGAAGTCGCGGACCAGCTTGGTGAAACGCTCCCGGTCCTCGCGCACCATGAGGCCCTGGCACACCCGCACCACCGCGTGGAGGCTGGCGGTGGAGGCGTCGGCGTACTCGGCCAGCCAGGCCGGCAGGTCACCGTCCACGAACGGCGAGATGCGGTAGTTGACGCCCCGGAAGGGGACGGTCGGCCTCTCATCGGCGGCGGCCTGGTGGGCGGCACCAACCGGGTCGAACACGGGGTTGGGCGTGAAGCTCACCGGCCCAGCGTGGCGCGCGGCGGACCGCCGGCCGGGGATTCCACCCCGAGACGCGGAGCAGCCCCCGGGGGGGCCGGGGGCTGCTTCAGGGGTCCGGGCGGAGCCTAATCAGGCGGCCCACCACTCCAGGCCCCACGGGCGCATCGCCAGCGGCTTGCGGCCGTTGGACAGGTTGCGGCTGGTGTCGCCGTGGATGTGGGCCATCTGCGCCTTGCGGATGCGGCCGCCCCGCATGAAGAACCAGGGGATGAGAGCGAAGCCGCAGGTGAAGATGATCGCCAGCGCCCAGCCCGAGGTGCGGCAGATCCGCAGGCCGAGGATGAACGGCCAGACGAGCCCGTACTGGATGAACCAGATGAACGGGTAGACGACCAGGGCGAGGGCGGTCCGCTTGGCGATGAGCAGGGCCTTCGACGGCTCGGCGGCGGGCGTGGTGGGGGCGGGCAGGACAGGGGGCGGAAGGGTGGTCATTGGGGTTCCTTGCGTGTGGGTAGGGGGGGCGACCAGGCCACCCGCTCAAGTCGGGTGGGCACTCACCACGTCGCTGCTCGTCCCGGCATCCTCGCCCCGGAGGGCTGGTGTTCCCGGCGCCTAGCTTCGGCTCCTGCGCTTCCTGGTCGCTTGCGGCGACGTTTCCGTTGAGAGCGCCGGACCCGGAGCAGTCGATCCCCGCCGAGCGGTTCACCTCTCCGGACGCTTACCCGACGCCCTCAACACCAGTCACTCTAGCGTAAAGTAGCGCCCGGGCGCAACCCCGCTATTGTGGCTCTTTCGGAACCGGTTCGGGTGCCACCCGTCCCAGCAGCGTCCCCGGGGTCCCCTCGTCCACCAGTTCCAGCAGCCCGGCGGTGAACACCGACTCGGGCACCTCGTGATCCTCGGGCAGGTCCACCTCATCACCGGGACGCATGCCGTAGATGTTGGCCCGGGCCCGCACCCTCACCGCGTCCCCACCGCCCACGCCACCAGCATCGTCACCGTCCAGATGAACACGACCCCGGTCACCATCGTCAGGTGGGGCCGGTTCAGAGCGCCACGCGCAAGGTGAACGTGTAGCCGGCGCAGCCGCCCCCAGGATTCATGCACTCCATGTCGGGCGGGTCGAGCGCCTGGCAGCCGCTCACTTCGGTCGTCAGCCAGCCCTGCGACATCGCTGTCAGCAGGGCGCAGTAGATGGTCCATGCGTGACTCGTTATCCGCACGAAGTCCTCATCGAGACGGACTGCCGACGGAAACACCCCTTGGGCGTCAGGAGTGGCAACACACTCGCTCAACGTCAGCACATAGGTGGCGTTGGTGGCGTAGAAGCACTGGGCGAAGCCGAGCTGGCTGACCGAGGTGGGGGAGACGGGCGTCAGCGTGGCAACGCTGGGGACGTGGACGGCGAGCAGGTCGCAGCAGTCCAGCGGCGGCGCGCACAACGACCGGTACACCTGCATCGCCGCCGCCACCTCGGGGGGCAGGGCGGCCGCGGCGATGGAGAGGATGTCGGCCGCCACCGACATGACGTCGGCCCGGACCACGGTCGTTACGGGGCCGGGCACGGTGCTGGCAGCCGCAACGGCCAGGCCACGTCGAGCGAAGTGAGCGTGGCCCGCCGCCGCAGCCCCTTCGGGTTGACCGCCCGCAGGAACCGGTCCACGGCGGGGATGCCCATCACGTCGGTCAGCACCGACTGGTCGGCCATGTTGACGGTGACCCCCTGGCGGACCAGGTTGACCGTGCGGGGCGACACGGCGCACTCACCACCAGCGCAGCCCGCCGCCAGGTCGCAGGCCAAGGCGGCCGCCGCCATCACACCACTCGCCGGTGGCAGCCGGCCCCACGTGTACTCGGCGACCATGCGCGGCTCGGCGTCATCCAGCCCGGTGCAGGCCGGCCAGTGGGGCGTCACGTCCGGGTCGCCGCCCGCCGGCCGCACCCGGGTCAGCCAGCGGCCCGCGTCCAGCCGGTAGGTGGCCGGGTCGATCGGGGCGCCGTCAAGGGTGACAGCGGTGACCTCGACAACGTCCTCCCGGCTCAGCCGGTACCGGTCCATGCGACAGCAGCACGACTCCCGGTTGCATTCGCAGTCACGGCACAGGGCGTCCCGGCCAGTGCACAGGCCCGGGTAGCGCCGGCCCGACAGCCAGTACAGCAGCTCGGTGGCCGCCGTTCGCAGGGTGAGGGTGGCCGCCTCGAAGTCCTCCGGGGCGGCCGACTCGTCCCGGAGCCGCTCGATGGCGGGGCACGGGCAGACCAGCAGGTCGTCAGCCGTCAACCACAGTTGGCAGGGCCCGGGCGGGCACACGTCGGCCACGGGCGCCATCTTGGCCTGTGTCAGGTGGCCCGGCCGGCTTCCCAGGAGTCGGCGTCCCAGTGCGCCTCACCGCCGGAGCCGGCGGTGCCGGTCTGCACGTACTGGCCGGTCGTCCAGGCGGTCGCCGGGCTGGCCGTCACCGACGACGACTGCAAGGCAGCCAGGCTGGCGGGCGGGGTGGCGCCGGACGGCGTCCACGTGCCCGGCGTGCCAGCGGTGGCGCCGGTGGCGGCGGCGGTCTCAGGCAGGTAGCCGCACGTCGCCGGGGGCGGGCCGCCCGGGTCGAGCACCACGACGCCCACCTCTTCGGGATTCCACACGGCCGGGTCCCACGGCCAGTCGCCGTACGGGCCGCCGTCGGTCAGGTCGGCCAGGGCCGGGTTGGGTTCGGCGTAGCCCTCCACCGGGAGTGTGGTGATGTCGTTGTTGAGGGTGAGCGCGCCCGGCCGCAGGTAGGCGCGGCCCAGCACCGCCCGCCACCAGCGCCGACTGGACGCCCCACCGCACGCCGATCCCGTCGGGTCCACCGTCCGCACCCACATGTCCATGAGCACGCCCTCCGAGCAGGGCGCCTCCTTGCCGGGGGTGGCGAAACCGATGGCGTTGCCGTCGGCGTCGAGCTTGATGTTGTAGCCGAACACCAGGTCGTACAGGCCCTCGATGTCGTGCTTGCCGCACAGGGTCATGGCGATGTCCCAGCGGTCGGTGCCCGGCTTGACGCAGCCCTGCACCTTCAGACACTCGTTGTCGCAGGAGTCGGTGACCACCTTGGGTTCGACGTCGGTGAACGCCGGGGTCAGCTCGGCGTCGACGAAGCCCCAGTAGACGCTGGCGCCCACCGGCCCGCCCGTAGGCAGGCAGTTCTGGAGGCGGGTGAACCGCACGGCGCACAGGCCCTGCATGCCATAGCACTCGATCTGGGGCATGGGTTGACTCCTCGGGTCAGGCCAGCGCGACGTTCAGGTGGCCGAAGGGGCAGTTGTCGAAGGCGATGGACGCCGGCCGGTAGGCGACCGCCCGCAGCATGTTCGTCTGGGGGGTGACGGTCCGGGTCGGGTCGGCGATCACGGTCGTCTCGCCGCCGATGAGCATGACGGTGCCGGTCACGTAGATGAACTCGCTGGCCGGCAGCGGCTCGGCCGTGATGTCGGTGTTCGGTTCCAGCCACACCTCGTCGGCCTCGGGAGGCTGGGGCCCCTCACCGGTGTAGCCGTAGCCGGCGATCACCAGGTGGTTGCCGACCCGGGTGCGGAGCTGGCCGGCGACGTCCCGGTACAGGCCCGCCGACGGGTGGCCCAGCAGGCGGGCCGCCATCTCCGGGGTCATGTGCAACACGAGGGTGGCCGCCCCGCACTTGTAGTTGCGGCGCGCCCAGTACTCCACCTGCGGCACGACGTCCTCGGCGGCGACCGGACCGGTGGCGATCTCGTTGGGTGACGAACACAGGTAGGTGCCGGCCGGCCAGGCCACCAGGCCCCGCCACAAGGCCCGTTCGGCGGCGACCGTGAAACAGGCGTCCATCTCCCGGCGCAACCGGCCTTCGACGTCGCGCGCTGCCCAGCCGGTGGTGGAGCACTCGTCTTGGATGGTCACCTCGAACGAGGTGCCTTCGGTGATGGTGCCGCCCGACGGCGCCGGCACGAGGGGCCGGGCGGCGCAGCCCAACGCCGTGACCACCAGTTCGGGGCAGGTCTCCGCCTCGTAGCCGAAGGCCCTGGTGGCGTCGAAACGGAAGGCGGGTTCGTCCCGCCCGACGGCGTTCCACAAGCCGTCGAGCGGGCCGTCCCGCAGCGGAGCAGGAATCGGGGTGAGGGCAACGCTGAGCGCCCGGGGCGCCATTTCGATCGCGCTCATGAGTTGCTACCTCTCCGGGTTCAGGCTGCGCCGCCGCCGCAGGTGATGGCCGTACCGGCCGGGGCCCGGGCGCCGCTCGGGCAGAGGTCGATGGTGATCGAAAGACTGGTGCAGCCCAGCTTCGCCACGCCGACGAACTCCTCGGCGAACCACTGCGACTTGTTGGCGCTGACCAGCCCGGCGTCCCGGAAGAAGCCCAGGTTGAGTTCGCCACCGTCCAGGCCCACCATGGAGCCCTCCTCGTACATGAGGAGGTTGGCCGACGTGGGCAGGTCGGGCACGGCGGCCGCCGCCACTGGGGCGGTGTTGTAGCCGAGGTCGCCCGGGTAGCTCCACGTCACGTCGACACCCACCGAAGCCAGGGAGGCGGCGATCTGCGCCTCGGTGGCCTGGTACTGGTCGAGGCCAACACCCGACGGGGCCCGGAAGAAGTCGGTCTGGAGCGCCACCGCCACCCACGACGGGATGACCACCCGGTACCGGCGGTTGGACCGGTTGACGCCGGCCAGCCACTCGGCGGTGCGGGCCAGGCCGGCCAGCAGGTCGGGCAGCGCCCCCAGAGCGTCGGCGATGGTGACCTCGGTGGAGTGCGCCTTGATGGCGGCGAAGGTGGCCGCCTCCAGGGTGCGGTCGAGCATCGCGTACATGGTCGAGATCCACGAACGCAGGTACTCGGGGTTGAACCGCTCGATGCTGTTGGAGACGGTGAGGCAGCCGTAGATGGCGTCAACGCATTCGGTGATGGCCGAGGTGCAGGTGACGTCGGCGCAGGTCTTGTTGGACGCCACCCCGCAGTCATCCACGCCCACGGCGCCCGCGGGCACGGTCGGCGGGCCCAGGTAGGTGATCTGGCCCCGGTTGGCGCCGATCTTGCGGAGCGAGTCCCAGATCGGGCGGCCCCGGTCGGAGCACACCATCACGTCGTACAGGGGTTGGGGCGGGCCGCACGGGGCGAGCGCCGCCGTCAACGCCCACGTCTCAGCCGTGGTGCGGGACAGATTGGGGGTGGCGCCCTCGGCCGCCGCCAGGAGGACGTCGGTGGCGTCCACGGTGGGGTCGGCGATGTAGGTGCCGTCGTCGGTGCGGTACCGGTCCAGCCAGCCGGCCGACGCCACCATCACCGTGTCCGAACCGGTGCGGCCGGCCCGGCGCATGCGGTCGGTGAACTCCGATGCCAGCCCGTCCCAGTCGGGGATGCGGCGGCCGGCGTCACCCCGCGATCCGCCAGCGGCGGCGTGCAGGCCGATGCGCTCTTCGGCGCTGACCGGCTCGGGGCTGGGGGCGGGCGACTGGCGGGCGAACTGGGCGAGGTCAAGCCGGGCGCGGGGCTGACGGGCGGCTGACGCCGGCACCAGGACCGGCTCGGCCTCGGCGGCCTCCTCCGGTTCCGGCTGGGCCTCGGCGGCTGGCCCCTGGGCTGCCGGCTCCGCTGCCTCCTCGGGCTGCTCGGGCGTGGCCTCGGCCGCCTCCGGGGTGGCGGGCCGCAACGTCTCCATCACACGGGCCCGGCGGGCCTCCATCTGCGCGCGCTGCTCGGCCCGGCGGGACATCTCGCCCCGCACCGCCGCCAGCCCGTTCTCCACCACGTCGAACGCATCATCGGTGGCGTCCTCGCTCTCGCACAGCTGCGTGGCACCGGCGATCAGCCGCTCCAGCAGTGCCGAAAGCTCCTCGGCGCTCAGACCGGTGAGGTCTTCGGGTACTTCGATCACGTTCTCGTCCACGGGAACCTCCGGGTGGGAAAGCACGAACACCAAGTGCCGGCCAACCCGGGCGACTAGGCAGACCCGGACCGCGACGTCAGGGCGCATGGAAGCACGTTCGCCGGGCGCCCGCAACGACCAAGGGTGTCTAGCGTGGGTGGGCATGCCGCCCCGTCAGGCCACCGTCGATGTGCAACAAGCCGTTGACCTGTTGCGGACCGGGCAGCTCGCCTTCGCTGGGGAGGCGTTGCGGATGGCGCGGTGGTGCAACGAACGGCTCCACAACCCGTCGACCCAAGACCCCGAACTGCTGCACGCCGAACGGATGGCGGTGGCGGCGGTGATGCGGGCCGCCGCCCAGGCCAACGCGTCGGTGGGGCGGCCGATGGCGAACGTGCTGCCACAGGTGAACGTGACCCTGGCCGCCGGCCCGGCCGCCCCTGCCATTGATGTCATGAGCCGGCTCTTGGAGGACATGGGCCTGCCGCCCGCGTCATGACCGTGACCCGGTCGTGGGCGTTGCGGGCCGTGCAGGCGTTGGTGGCGGCCTGGCCGACGCTGCCCCCCGACTCGCACAGTGCCGCCCGCCGGTTGCACCGCGAACTGGTCGCGCTGGAGGCGCAGCAGGCCGGCTCCGCCGAAGCCGTCGGGCTCGTGCTGCAGTCACTGGTCGGCTCCGAGGAAGGGGCGGGCCCGGTGCTGGCGGGGGTGCGCCGCTCGTGGGCGTGGCGGGGCCGTGACGCCCAGCAGCCGCCGCCCGGGCCGTGGCTGTACTTCCTGGCGCTCGGGGGCCGGGGGGCCGGCAAATCGCAGACCGTCACCGAGTTTGCGTTGGCGATGGGCGGGGTGGCCGGGGCGGCCCTGCCCAACCTGCCGTTCATGCCCGGCTCGATCGGGGTGATCCTGTCGCCCACCAACAACCTGGCTCGCAAGGTGACCGTGGAGGGGCCGTCGGGCCTGTTGCGGACCGCCGAGGGTTACGGGGCGGCGGCCCGTTGGAAGCCGACCGCGCTGGAGGTGGACCTGGGCAACGGCACCACCGTCCACGTCATGTCGGCCGAGAACCCTGACCGGTTGCGGGGCATCCAGTCGCACTGGACGGTCGTGGACGAGTTGGGGGCGTTCACCGACTTCGACGCCTGGAACCAGGTGCGTCTCCTCACCCGGCTCCCCATCCCCGGTGACCGCAACCGGATCATCGCCTCCACCACGCCCCGCCCGGTGGACCCGATCATCGAGTTGGACCGGCGGGCCCGGGAAGGCGACCCGGCGGTGGCGCTCAGCCGCATGACCACCTATGAGAACGCCGCCAACCTGGGCGAGGCGATCCTGACCGAACTGCGGGCCACCTACGAAGGCACGACGCTCGGCGCCCAGGAGCTTGAAGGGGTGCTGCTCGACCCCGAGTCGCAGGGCGCCCTCCTCCAACCCCAGCACTTCCACTGGGTGGAATGGGATGAGGTGCCCCCGTTGGGCCGGGTCACCGTCTCGGTGGACCCGACCATCGGCGGCGGCCAAGCCCACCACGACGAGTGCGGAGTGGCAGTGGTCGGGCGGTCCGGCAGCGACGGGTACGTGCTGGCCGACCTCAGCTTGCACGCCACCACCGAAGGCTGGTGCCGGGTGGTGGTCGACGCTGCCGTCAAGTACGACGCCGACGAGATCGTCTACGAAGGCAACGCCGGTGGCGACCTGATCCCGGCGATGCTGGCCCGCATCGCCATGGACACCGGGGAGACGCTGCCCCGGGTGCGGGCGGAACGGTCACGGGCCTCCAAGGTGGACCGGGCCCGGCCGGTGGCGCTCGCCTACGAACAGGGGCGCATCTTTCACGTTGGTGAACTGGCCGCCCTGGAACACGAGTGGGTGACGTGGATTCCGGGGGCCCGCGGCTCGGCCGGCCGCAGCCCCAACCGGATCGACGCGGTGGCGCAAGGGTTCATGGCGCTCGGGTTGGCGCGCATGCCGGGCCGGCCCGCCCGGGTGCACCGGGTGGGGGCGCCCGTCGGCCCGCCGCCAGCCGTCCCGCCGGTGGTGCCACGGCGGCGGTCGGCCGCCATCGTCATCCCCGGCCGCTAGTCAGACCGCCCACGAACGTTCCTGCCGGAAGCCCTCGGCGGCCTCGGCGGCCAGCGCGATCGCCGGGCCCGTGGGAATCAGGATGCGGGTCAGACCGGGCGGGGCCTGGGGCCCGACGCGCCAGGCCCCACCCAGCCCTCGCCACAATGCCACCTCGGCCGGCCAGTCCTCCACGGGGTCCGCCAACCCGCGCCAGACCGCCCCCACGAACACGGCCCGCAACGGGATGGTGTCGGCGGCGGCGGCGATCACCGCCAGCCGGGCGACGTCATGCGTGCTCCACCGGCGCCGCGAGCCCGACCCGACGCCAGGCTGGGTGGGGGCGATGACCCCGAGGGCGATCCAATGGTCGATCACCCGGAAGGTGAGCCCGGTGGCGCGCGCCACCGCCGGGGTGGAGTGCATCACCACGGGCATCACGCCACCTGCCGCCGCCGCTGCAACTGGCGCCGCTGGCGTTCGTTGCGGCCGCCCCACACGCCGAACTTCTCCCGCAGCCCGTAGGCGAGGCACTCAGCCGAGACGCGACAGCCGGCGCAGATCTCCTGCGCCGGCCGAGGGTTGTCACCCCGGGAAGGGAAGAACAGTTCTGGGCTCATACCCCGGCAGGCAGCGTGCGCCTGCCAGGGCGGTCGTTCAGGGATCAGGCGATTGCCTCCATCATCCAGTCGTTGTTGGGCACGGCCGGCAGGTTGGCGTACCGCTCCGGGTGGGCCGGCGTGTACACCCAGGCCAGGTGGTCATCCCCCCAAGCATCGGTGACGCGGGCGGCGACGCGACAGTAGAAGTGGGGCACGCCTTCCAACCGGTCCATGAGCGGCAGGCCGACCAGTTCGGCGGCCGCGTCGTCCCAGCGGATCAGGTCGACCACGGTCAGGGCGCCCGGCTCGGGAAGGGCGAACGGGAAGGCGCGGCCGTGGCCGACGAGACGGAAGCCGTGGAGAACGCCGGGCTCGGCCCGGGCCAGCCCGGACCACAGGCGGGCGTTGCCTCCGCCCTCCCGCAGGGTGCCGTACACGGCGACGGGCCGGATCGTGTCGCAGCTCATCGGGCCGTCACCCCGTAGGACTCGGCGATCTCAGCGACCGGGGTGGACGCGGCGAAGCGTTGGGGTGGCTGGGCGATGCCCCGCTCCACCGTCCACGCCCACAGACAGCCGCGCGCCCGGCGCACGGTGAGCGTGCGCCGGGGACTGGTGACGATGGTGACGTAGCCGTCCTCGTCCAGGGCGGCCTGGTACTCACTCATCGGGCTGTCCGGCGGCGGGTGAGGTGGGCGGTGAGGGGGTCGGCCAGCACGGCGTCGCGCTGGGCGTCGGTCAGCCGGTCGTGGCGGATGATGACGGAGCCGCAGCGGGTGATGACGAGGTGCCGGCCGGACTGGCGGTCGGTGCCGGTGTGGAGCACGGCCACCGGGGGCGTCGGGGTAGGGGTGGGGTTCACGACTAGCCAGTCTAGTACCCCGTAGCGCCCAGACGCAACCAGTGGTCAGGCGATGCGTTCCACCGCCACCGTGAACGCCGTCAGCGGCCGGTTCGGTTGGCCGTCAGCGCGCAGCGGCCGCACGGTGCTCTGCGTCTGCCAGGCCGTGAACGCCTCGCCCGCCGACGGGAACGTCAACGCCTCGGCGGCGTGCGAGGTGAGCATGGCGTCGCCACGCCCGTCGAAGGCGTCCACGTCGAACCACTTCACCCACTGGCCTGCCACCTCGGCGCCGCGTGCGGGGTTGCTCGCGACGCCGACGACCTGCAAGCCCCAGGCGCCCCGGGGCCGGCGGCTCACGCCGCCACCGCCAGTTGGGCCGCCCGGAGCGCGCCCGCCTCCAACTCCAGCGCCGTGTCACCGTCGTCCACGTCCTGGGAGACGTAGGTGACCGCCTGGGCGACCCCCAGGGCCGACGTGTCACCGCCAGCGACGAAGGCGTTGAGGATGGCGTCGGCCTGCGCCGCCGAGTAGCCCATGCCCCGGGCCACCACCTGCAAAGCGGTGGCGGGCTCGGTCAGCTGGTGGCCGGCCAGGGTCCGCAGCCGGTTGATGGCGGTGTTCAGGTAGGCGGGCGACAGGAAGCTCGCCACCGCGTCACGGGTGCGGGCCTTCACCAGTTCCAGGTTGCGTTGGTGGGTGTCGTCGGACCACTGCACGACGCCCTCCTCCAGCACCCCGCCGAGGTGGACAGCCTTCTGGGCGTCCATGGTCTGGGTCATGCCGTTGGTGCAGACCTGCACCACGATCCGGGGCACGATGCGGAACGCACCCTCACCCACCTCGCTGTTGGTGATGACCAGGCCGGCGTGGATGATCGGGTGGTCGCGGCCGGTGCGGCCGGAGCGGGGATCGCGGTACCGATCGAGCAGGTCGGGGGCGGCCGCTGTCACCTCCGGGGCGGTCACCCGCACGATCATGCGCCGCTCGGTCAGGTCGGCCCCGGTGACGGTGGCGGTGACGCCGGCAGCGTTGATGCCGTCCAGGGCGGCCAGGAGGATGTCGAGGTCGTCCATAGGCCGGTAGCGGTCCGACAGGATCGCCCGACAGAGGGGGGTGGAGCCTTCGCCGCCCCGCAGGGTGCGGACGTAGTGGGCCCGGTTGTCCTTCGCCAGCCAGTAGTTGGCGTTGGTGGCGAGCAGGTCGGGGGCGGTCTCCCGCATGCGCCGCCAGTAGGCGGTGGGCACGCCCAGCTTCTCGATGAGGTGGCCGTGAGCGACGTTGGTGAGGTCGTGGGCGACGAGGGTGTCGGTGGTGGTGACGCCTTCCAGGCTCATCTCGTGGGCCTGTTCGGTGACGACGAGGTGGCCGGTGGCGCTCATGCGAAGCGCGCTGCTCGGGGCGACGAGGTCGTGGCGCTGGACCGAGCGGTCTTGCAGGGCTTTGACGATGACGTTGAGGTCGCCATCGCGGATCGGGTCGAACATGGGTGTGTGTCTCCTGGTGGGTAGGGGTTGATCTAGGAAGCCTAGCGCAGCGGGGGGCTCAGGCGCCCACGCTGAACAGGCGGGGCTCGTCCACCGGCACCCGCCGACGGACGACCTCTTTGCCGTCACGCACCGCCAGGTACGTGCCGACGGGAACGTTGATGACCACGTCGGGCGACACTCGGGCGGCGACGCTCATGCGGGCCAGGCACTCCAGGGTGGAGGCGTAGACCCGGCTGCCGTCAGGCCAGTGGGCCTCCAGCAGCGGCCGGCCGGACAGGCGGGCGACGTGCAACGTGGGGTCCTCGGGGTGGAGCCAGGCCAGGGCGGCGGAACCCTCGATGGCGGCCAGCCGGGGCACGATCTCGCTCGGCTTGGCGTCGGCCAGGGCGGCGGCGACGGCGTCAGTGTCCACCTCGGCCAGGGCGGTCGCTCCCGCCATGGCGTACAGCAACTCGGGGTTGGCGACGGTGCCGTTGTGGATGAGGACGATGCCGGGCCGCACGACGGGGTGGTTGTTCCGGTTGTCGCGGGGGCTGCCGGTGGTGGCGTAGCGGACGTGGCCGAGCACGTTGCCGGCGTCCCGGGACAGGCGCAGGGTGGGCGCCCACACGTCGGCCGGTTGGCCGGCCTTGGCGTACCAGACGGACTGGTCGGCCCGCTGCCAGGCGGCGCCGGTGGCGTGGTGACCGCGGGGAAGCAGGGCCTTGAGCCCGGCTCGGGTCATGCGCCCCAGGTGCAGGGTGGAGCCGGGGGCGGGGGCGATAGCGAAGATGCCGCACATGGGTGCTCTTTCGGGTAGGGGTGAGGCGTTAGTCAGTCTAGCGGGCGTAGCGCCCCGCCGCAACGTGGCGGCGGGGCGGAAGCTCAGTTGGAGCGGGCGACCCGGGCCCGCAGGGCCGTCACCGTGGCGGCCGGCAGGCTCAGGCTCTCGATCAGCCGGTCCACCGACCGGGTGCGGGCCGGCGGGGCCACCAGGGTGCCGGCGGCCGCGGCGGCCACCGCCGCCGCCAGCAGCCGCACCCACGTCCGCATCTCGGCGGAGCGCACCGTCCCGTGATGCTGCCTGAACTCCAGGCTGCCCCGGGTGAGCAGGTGGGCCGGGTTGATCGACCGGTAGCGGTCCACGGCCGGGCGGAAGCCGATGCGCTTCGCCGCCTTGATGTTGTCGACCTCGGAGGCGCTGAGGCTCTGGCACCAGCGGCTCCGGGAGCGGCCCGCCCGGAACAGCCGGTTGATGGCCGACTGGCCGTGCGTGTACCAGTCGATCAGCGTGTCCAGCTGGTCGGCGTTCAGCATGCTCACGTCGACGTGGACGTGCATCCCGGTGCGGCCCGTGCCCTGGGCGCCCGCCGCCCGCAGGCTGTCCATGACCGTGACGGCCTCGGCCAGCCCGGCCTCGCCGGCCAGGATGGGGCTGACCACCTCGGCGTCCACGGTGCTGTCGCGCTCGGCGCTCCACTCGCGGTAGCCGGCCGCCTGAGCGGCGTGCCAGCCACCCGCCCGCACCGTCCGGCCCAGCGCCGTCTGCGTGGCGGCGGCGGCGGTGGTGATGCTGATGCCGTCCACCTCGATCTCGACGCCGAACCGGAACCAGTCGGCGATGAGCACCTCGACCGGGGTGGCGGCCGACTCGACCGGGGCGACCGGCTCGCCGGCCTGGGCCGGGCGGGGCAGGTGCGCCACCAGCGGGTGCTCCCAGTAGGTGCGGGCGTCGCGGGCCGCCTCACGGGCCGACCGGCGGTCGATGTTGGGGGCCTGGCCGGCCAGCCGGGCGCCGACGATGTGGGCGTCCCAGGCGGCGGCGAAGGTGGCGAGCCCGGCCAGTTCCTGGGTCCGGCGCCAGCTGGTGCCGATCTGGCGAAGCTCGAAGACCTGGGCGGCCTGCTCTGCGGTGAACCGGCTGCTGGTGGTGCGGGGCATCGAAGCGCTCCTGGGTAGGGGGGGCACTAGTCATACTAGTTGACGTAGCGCCCGGGCGCAACCCCACCCATGTGGCTCTTTCGGGAAAGACTCGGGAACGGCCGAACGGCCTACGCGGCCAGCGCCGCCAGGCGGGCCCGCACCGCCAGGTCCACCACCACGTCCACCACCAAATGCACCCGGTCCACCGTCGTTGGGTTGTCGACAGCGTGCGGCTTGCGGGCGTCCAGGTAGTAGCAGTGGCCGGCCTGGAGGTGGCGCACCGTCTCCTCACCCTCCAACGACCAGGCCCGCATCACAATGCGCGGGTCGGTCACCAGTGGCACGTGGAACCGGGCGATCTGCCCAACACGAGTGCCGGCGGCCCGGTCGGTGATGTCGGTGTGCCGGCCCAGATGGCCGTCACCAGTGCCGGCCATGCGCAGCAGCCGCACCCGCTCAGTCCGCGACCACCACGGCACCGCCTCCACTGCCGCGCGCACGGCCGGGCACCGCTCCGCCAGCACCGTCCAGTCGCACACGTACCGCAACGACTCAGGATGCTCGGCCTGCCAGGAGCGGGGCATCTCCGACGGCTTGACCCCCCAGCGGGGATCGTCAGGCCGGAAGCCGCGCAGGCTCACCGCGCTCCACGACCCGTCGCTGTAGAACGGGAAGTCGTCGTGCCAGGCGTCCACCGCCGCCACCTCGGCCAGCAACGGTCCCAGGTCGAAGGTTTCCGGTAGCTCGGCCAGAGTCACCCGGTCGGCCGGCCCCACCGGCACACCCGACCCGTAGCCCCAACCGGTGATCAGCTCGCCGGCTGCTGTCACCCGGTGCAGGTCGGGGGTGCGGCCCTGCGCGGCCAGCCCGTCGGCCAGTCCCCGGTCCTCCCGGTAGGCGTACACGACGTCGTACCCGGCGAAGCTCGGGATCGGGCCGGCCGGCGTGCGGGCCACGTGGGTCACCTGCCGGGTGCCCGCCGGGAACACGACGGTGGCGCCAGTGAAGTCGGCCCGTCTCGACGGTCTCCGCAGCACGCTCGTCACCGCCACCGTTCGTTCGGGGCCGGCGGTCCATTCGCGCAGGCCCACCCGCCCGGAGCGCAACTCGTTGGCGCTGGGGGTGGCGAACGCGCCCGCGCCGAAGCCTTTGGCGTAGCCGGCCAGGAGCCGGGCGGCGGCCGCCACGTCAGTCATGGCGCTCCGCCTCGACCTTCCGTTGCAACTCCTCGCCCCACGCGATCAGGTCGATGATGTCCTGGTTGCGGTAGACGGCCTCCCCGCCGAAGGCGGCACCCAGCGACTGTGCCCGTCGCTTCAGCTGATCCCGCTGTTCAGGCGTCACGGCCGCACCTCGCGGCGCTCGCACCACCAGCACACTTCATCCCGGCCCCGCTCCTCGAACGAGCCCGTGCGCCAGATCGCCCCGCAGCGCGGGCACCGGACCGGGTGCTCGTTCACGGCCACGCCACGATCCTGCCTGAGTCCCGGTACCAACGCAGCCTGGACTTGTCGATGCCGGCGGCGATGCCCACCCACGGGTCGGGGATGGTGTTCTCCCACGCCCACTGGAGGATCGCCCGGTCTTGGGCGGGGGCGGCCTGGATCTCCGCTCTGAGGGCGGCGAGGTGGCGGCCCGGGTAGTAGCGGCCGTCCCGCATCACGTTGAAGTCGCAGATGACCGTCTCAAAGTCCACCCAGGCCAGGGGCACGCCTGCGGCCGCCAGGTGGTCGCGGCACTCGGCGGCGATCGCGTCGAGCCGGGCCGGGGACGGGTTGGGTTCGTCCCAGATGCGTTCCAAGGCGCGCCGGGGCCCGGACGACTCCCACAAGCAGGCGTCGGGCGCGCTCACCGGCACCCCGTTGACCTTCATGGCGAACTCGGCCCACTCGAAGGCAGTCTGCCGTCCCACGCCCCACACCGTCCGCAGATGCACCAGGAGCTGCCCCCAGTCGGCCTCCGGGTGGTCGCCGGCCAGACAGGACCGCAGCCAGGCGTCCGGGTCGGGCAGGGCCCGGCGGGCGTAGTCGTTGAGATGGACGACGACCTTGCCGCCCCGCAGGTTGCGGCGCTCCTGGGTGCAGGGGAAGCGGGCGATGTCATCCCGGTCGAATGCCTCCAACCATGCGCCCAGCGACGGCCACAACCGGAACGCGGCCCAGGCCGACCCGAAGTCGTCGAAGGCGTTGTACAGCTTCACCAGCCAGCCGGCCTCGGCGTCGGTGACCACGTCGAGCCCGCGCAGGGTGCGGAGCAGCGCCGCCCACGGCTCCAGGTCACCGGAGTCGGCCTCGATGCGGGCGAAGGTGACGAGGTCGGCGAGGGTGGCCCGGTCGATCATCGCAGCACGATGTCCACGAGGGAGCGGGCCAGCGTGCACACCGGGCCGTCGCCGGGCACGTCCAGTCGGGGCCCGTCCCAGGCGGCGACCAGGTTGTTGACCTTGGTGCGCCGGCCCGCCAGCCAGGCCGGGTTCGGGGCCCAGCCGCGGCTGGCCCGCCGCTCGGCGGCGACAGCCGGGTCGAGCGTGACCTGGACCAGGAGCACGTCGTAGCCGACGGCCCGGGCGGCGTCGAAGAACTTCAGGTTGGCGAGCCGGTCACCTTCACCGAGGACGAACCGGCCGGGGGCGTCAGCCAGCCAGGCGCGCGCCCGGGGCCCCACGCTCATGCTCAACGCGTCGGTGCCAGCGAACCGGGCCCGGCGCACCCCCAGGTAGCAGCCGTCGACCACGCCGGTCACCCGGTCCACCAGTTCCACGTGAGCGAAGGGTTTGGCCCGGGGATGTTCATGCCAGTCACCCACCGCCAGCGCCGCGCCCAGCAGAGTTGTCTTGCCCGCGCCCGGTTCGCCCACCACGTACACCAGCAGCACCCATCGAGCGTGTCACCCGCAGCGGTGAGGCGTGTACAAGGTCTGCCCGTTGTCCCGGCGGGCCTTGGCCTCGTCGGCGTCCAACGCCTCCGCCCACGGGGGCGGGCCCCGATGCACCACCACTCGCCCCGAGCCCGGGTTGGGGGCGGCGTCCAGGGCCATGATGCGTTCGTCGGGGCCCAACACCCGCCACACGTAGGCGCCGCACCGGGTGCAGCAGTCGCCGGTGGTGCGCCGACGGAAACTCACCGCCGCTTCCGCTTCCGCCATTCGCCGGCCTGCGGGCAGGTGACGAAGTGCGACAGGTACAACGGGCCTTCCACCAGGCTCGCCTCCATCGGCCCCAGCACCCGCGACGTGAGCAGGGCGCCGTCAGCGGTCACCTCCACGTTGCCACCCTCGATCGGTAGCTCGTTGACGGGCAAGGCTTTGCCCGCCTCGGTCACCGTCCACACGACGGCCGCCTGGCAGGAGCCGCACCGGGCCCCTGTCACTCCGGGCCCTCGGCCAGGAGGCGGCCCACGACCAGGCCGACCACGACCGACATCACGCACCAGACGGCGATCACGTAGCACGCCGTCGCGATCACAGGTGGGCCTCCCGGCGGGAGGCGGCGTTCTCGTCCTGCAAGCGGGTGGCCTCCCGGGCGGCCCGCAACGGCTCGTCGGCCGGGTCAGGCGCGCATCTCGCCATGCCCGTGCGGGCGTACAACACCACCGTGTACCGGTAGCCGCCCGACTTGGTCAGCCGGAACGGGGTGACCCCGTGCAGCACCGACTGGCCGTCGAACATGAGCAGGCTGCCGTGGGGGACGGTGAACACGGTGTTGTAGTCGGCGAGGTGGAGCAGGCCACCCTCGCAGTGGCGTTTGGCGGCCAGCATCACGCTCCACGACCCGACCACGTTGCCGGCGTCACGGTGGTAGGGCAGGCCCGAGTTGCCGTTGACGATGCCACTGGTGAACGGGGTGCCCGGCAGCCGCCAGGCCGGCGGCACCCCCTTGGCGTCCACCCGGGCGACCGTGTCGGTGTACTGCTCGGGGGCGGCCACAGCGAAGCTCGCTGTCATCGCCCGGCTCGCCTCCCACAGCACCGCCCCCAGCGTCGGGTATTCGGACTCCAGGGCGCAGCGGCGGCAGTCGTACCGTTTCCGCAGCGGCACCGGAGGCAGGTAGCCGAACGTGCGGGCCGGGCTGCACAACCCGGACAGGCGGGCCTGGCTGTTGGACGAGAAGGTGTCCGAGTAGCGGATGTGGCGCAAGTGGTGGGCGACCGCGGTGGCCAGGGCCTCCCGGCCGGTGGCCTGAACGGCGATCAGCTTGCCGGTCGCGGCGTCCACCAGTCGGGCCGACCCGTCCAGCACCTGGGCGCCGGGCAGGGCGGCCGGGGCGTGGGCCCGGCGGCGGGCCGTCGGGTGCTCACGGCGGTGCGCCGCATGGGTCAGCATTCCGGCTCCGGTTCGGGCTCAGCGCTGTCGCCGTTGCCGCGCCGCTCGGCCCGGTCAATCACCGCCAACACCCGGCTCAACAGTTCCTCGGCGCCCACCAGGCCCCGAATGGAGGCGTTGATCTGGTCGCGCTGGGCCCGCAACTGGGCCAGCGACTCCCGCACGTCCAGCAGGCGGGTGGTGGTGTGCTCCTTCAACTCCTCCCGGGTGTCCATCACGGCTCCGTTTCCACCTGCCGCACCGCTTCGATCACCAGTTGGTAGATGACGCCGGCATTGGTGTCCAGGTCCAGGGCCCGGCGCAACACGCCCAACGCCTCCACCATGGTGTCGAAGGTGGCCGTCGGGTAGGGCAACACGATCGACCGCAGGTCGGCGGCCTCGTACTCGTTGGCCCGTTCACCCGGTTCCTGGCCCTGACGGACGGCGCCGTAGCCGCCCTCGGTGAGCGACTGGAGCAGCAGCCCGTACGCCTCGGCGTCGAAGCCGGTGCCGGCGTAGTCACCGTCAAGCTCGTTGAGCAACGCCATCAGGGCGGCGTCGTCGTAGGCGGCCAGGTCGTTCGACCGGTTGTCGACCAGGAGGATGCGGCGGGCCTGCTCGTCGTCGACGTCGAGCCGGATCACGTCCACATGGGTCCAGCCGACCGACACGGCCGCCTCCACGGTGCCGTGACCGGCGATGATCCGGTTGGTGCTGGCCTGCACCAGGATCGGCCGGTACTGGCCGTGGGCCCGCAGCGAGTCGGCGATGACGGCGATGTCGTGGATGCGGGGGTTGCCCGGCCAGGGCTCCAGGTAGTCGATGGGCACCGACTCGACCTGGCGGGTAGGGGTGTCAGTCACGCTAGCCACCCTAGCCCGGAAGCACAGCGACCCCCGAGCGGCGGGCCGCTCGGGGGTCGCTGTCCCCTACCCAGGGGAGCCCCGAGGGGGCGCGCCCCAGGTTACCCGATGACCGCCTAGAGACGCTAGCGGGCGGGTCCGGCCAGGTCGGCGGCGTCAGGGTGAAGGGCGGTGGCGAGCGCGACGAACCAGCGGGCCGCCGCGGCACGGCCACCGACATCGGCGCCAAACCAGGCGGCGAGCGCCTCGGCGGTCACCCCTGCGTCCTCGTGCAAGGCCGTCCGGGCCAGCGCGCCCGGGGTCACCTCACTCATCGGGGCCTCACCGCGGCCACGATGCAGGACCGCCACCAGCCGCACATCGGGCAGCGCACCACCTCGGTGCGGGTGGTTTCGCCGTAGCCGCCATGGAAGAACAGGGCCGGCTGCTCCCAGGCCCTGGCCGCCAGCGGCCCCCCGCACTCGGCGCAGCCCGGCGGCATCTCAGTGACCGCGGCAGACACCACCGGAGCACGTCCACGCGTCAGGGCCCTGCTCGGCGAGGATGAGCGCCGCCATGGCCGTGTTGCCGTCCAGGGTGCGGATGTCGAAGCCCTTGTCCCGGGCGACGTTCTGCCACACCTTCTCGTGGATCTGGAACGCGCCGATCTCGCCGTACGGGCCCACCTTCTCCATGTGGAAGTCGCTTTCCGCCCAGGCGGTCTCGCACGCCCACTCCTGCCACAGCGCAGGGAAGTGAGCCCGGATGGCGGCGGACACTTCGCCAGCGTTGCTCATCTCCGGGTGGCAGAGCGGGGTGGTGGGCGAGGTGGGCGGGACGGTGGGCAGGGTGGGCGGGGCCGGGGCCGGGGCCGGCTGGCCGGCGACCGTCGTGGTGGGGGCCGCGGTCGTGATGTCGAGCCGAGGGTCGTGCCAGGCGACGGCCAAGACGAACGCGGTGGTCACCCCGACCATCGCCAGCCACTGCAACACCTCCCAGACGCGTTCACCCCAGGTCACTCCCACGACCTCCGCAGCAGGCCCCGCCGGTGGGCGAGGGCGACATGGTCATGAACGGCCCGGTGATGGGAGGCGCACAACACGACCACGTTGTCCAGGTCCAGTTCGCCGCCCGGGCGCAACGAGCGTTGCACCCGTTCGTGGGCGTCGAGCCCGCCGTGGCAGCGGATCTCCGGCCAGACCTTCTCGGCCTCGCAGACGAAGTTGGCGCGCCGCAACGCCTCGTCCACGACGGCGCGCCGTTCCCGGGCCTGGGCGGCCCGGCGCAGGCTGACCTGCGACAGCCGGGCCCGGCGGCGCAGGGTCACGGCAGGTTGCGGGTGGAGTAGCTGACCCAGGCGGCCAACCGGCGCAGGCTGGTCACGTTGGGCGGCACGGCGTGGCTGACCCAGCGGGACAGGTCGTAGCGGGACAGGTCGGCCTCGGCGGCGACCTGGGCCCACGGGACCATGCGCCGGGCGTGCTCGGCTCGGACGGCGGCGAGGATGGTTTCACGGCAGGCGTCCAGGGCGGCCGCCGCCTCGTCCAGTGCGGCGGTCAGGTCGTCCAAGGGGACGCTGGGCATCACGCGAGGCATGACGGTGGACTCCTTCGGGTCAGGGGGGTGACTACCCAGTCTAGCCGGGCGTAGCGTCGTCGCGCAACGTCAGGCGGCCGGCGGAGGTGATGCGGCGCACCACGGCCCGACGGCCCGACCGGTTCACCCGCCGCTCCTCGGTGTCCACGGCCAACCCCTTCAGCACCAAAGCCCGCAACCGGGCGCTGAGCGACTGGTGCCGGCCGCCCAGCAGGGCCTCAACCTCGTCGCTGGTCAGCCCGTCCTCGTGGGCGGCCAGCACCCGCAGCACCACCCGCTCCTGGGCCTGGACGTGGGGCAGCATCGAGTAAGCGGCATCAATGGAGGTGTCGGAGCCGGCCACGTAGCCGGGGGCGTCCGGGTAGTGGAAGCCAACCTCGGCCCGGCAGCCGGCGCACAGCCCGCCGGTGACGTCGTTGGGGTGGAGGCTGGTGGCACCGCACCGTTTGCACTCGGCCGGGTCATCCCAGAAGGAGGGTTGCTGCGGCGGGGCAGGGGGCATCTAGCCACTCTAGGCGTCCGGGCTGTCGCGGTCGCTCGGCCCCGAGTCCCGGGCGTACAGGGCGAGCGCGGCGCCGAACAGGACGGCTCCGAGGGTCAGCAGCGTGCCGGCCGCCAGCAGCCGCTCTTGACTCTGGTTGAGCAGCGCCACCGCCGCGGCGATGCACACCGTGGCCGCCAGCACTAGTGGCCAACGGCCAACCTGCCGCCACAACCCCGGGTCAGCGCTTGGGTATGACGGCGTAGAAGTCGCGCTCGTTCCAGTCCTTGTAGCGGTCGCCGGTCGGGATGTCACCGACCAGCGTCACGTTGGTCATGTCCGCAGCGCCGATCTCCGCCTTGTGCGTCACCCCGGCGATGATGGCCGGCGCCCGCCAGGCCGAGCCCGGGCCGGTCCATTCCATGGTGCCCAGGATGAGCGGCTCCAGCTGGGCGGGACCGTAGAAGGCGGCGTCAGCGTCGCGGCACTGCACGAGGGTCAAAGGCATGTCGTCCTCCGGTTCGGGAGTGGGGCCGGGCAGCACGCCCCCGGCACGGCGGCGGCATTCCGCCTTCAGATCGCTGAGGTTCCAGGTGCCCGAGTTGTTGACCGACCCGGGCTGCCACGGGCCCTCCACCGCCGACGCCTTCGACGGGTCAACCTTGCGGTCCGGCGCCCACGTGTAGTGCAGGGCGACGTCGTCAGGCTGGTTGCCGCAGTGGGCGTTGATGGCGTTGGAGACGGCGAAGGCGGCGTCGACCTGCGCCTGGCTGTAGGAGCCGCCGCCGCCGTTGTTGCAAATCTCGATGCCGAAGGCGTAGCTGTTCATCGAGTCGCCGGGCACCGACCCCTTGGAGAACGACACCCCGTCGCCCGAGCCGTTGGTGTTCGTCGGTCCACCGGCGAGCAGCCACACGTCGCCGTTGCGGTCGATGCACACGTTGGCGATGGGCGCGGCGTCAGCGCCGTAGCACATGTAATGCGACTCGCTCTCCGCCGAGTTGTTCGACCCGGTGTGGTGCCACATGCACCCCCACGGCCGGCCCGAGTTGTAACCGCCGCTCGACTTGCACCGGTACTTCCAGTCATCGAACTCGATGACGTTGCAACCAGCGGCTCGCAGCCAGTGCGCGGCTTCGGTCAGGAACACGTCACCCATCAGGCATGCCCTTCGATCGCTTCCAACAGTTCCAGCCAGCGGCGCATCCGGCGGCGGGACGGCTTGAACTCGTCGTCGCCACGGTCCCGGCGGAGGGCCACGTTGGCGACCTCGGTGCCGAAGTCGCAGCCCGCCTCGGCGTCGAACGCGTCACGCGGGTCGAAGTCCTCGAAGACCCGGTGGCCCGTGTTGATGTCTCGGGGCATGCTCACCTCACGATCACTTTCAGTAGGGCCAGCACGCGCGATGGCGGCCACTGGCGGAGAAGCTGCACGCCCTGGTCGGTCCCCGCCCACACCAGCGGCTCCACGTCGGACTCGCCGAACTCGGCGCTCTGCAACGCGATGATGAACTCGCCGAGGTCGGACAGCGCTTCCGGTTCGATGGGGCGGCGGCGGCGGCGCACTACCTGGCCTGCCCGTTCTCGGTCACGCCCGCCATCGTCGCACGGCGCGAGGCTGGACGGGTATGAGCACCCAGACACCCGATGATCCCCAGGGCGGCCGCCCCGCCACTCCCCCCGGCCAGCAGGGCACCCAGCCCGGTAACCGGCCTGACGTTCCCCCCGGCCAGGACCCCAACCGGGTGCCGCCCGGGCAGCAGGAGCAGCCGGCGACCAAGCCGGTCGAGCCGGAGGAAGAGCCCGAAGCCGAACCGAAGGACGCCGAGACCGAGGCCGACCGGCGGGCCGACCGGGGCCTGGACCGCTAGCGGGCCAGGCTCGCCACGAGGGGCCGCCCGGAAGCGGCCCCTCGTTTGTCGCTCAGAGGTCGTCCACGGGAAGCTCGACGGGGGCGGGCCGGACGACGAGGCGGGCGGCCTCGTTCAGGGCCGTGTTGAGCCGGGCGGCCTCGGTGACCGTGCCCCACAAGACCACGCCGTGCCGGCCCCGCAGTTCCACCCGGACCGGGGCCAGCCCGGTCATGGGCCCGCCCCGCACTGCGGCGACGACGATGCGGGCGTTGGGTGGGCCCCAGATGGTGACGGGGGTGTCGGGGCCGCGGCTCAGGCGCAGCAGCGCGCGGGTGGCGGCGAAATCGGTGAACGGGTCGGAGGGAGTGAGAAACAGGCTCACGGGGGTGGCCTTTCGGGGGTAGGGGTACCTACCCACTCTAGCCGGTGTAGCGCCCCGCCGCAACCGCGGGTGGGCCCGGGAAGCGGTCATTGGCGGACGCGTCCCCCGGGCCCGGGACGACCGTAGGCCAGGACGGCGCTCAACGGCGGCGCGGCCGCCGGCGCGCCCGTGGCCGGGCCCGGTTGTCCACCCGCCACGCCCGGCCGGCACGGTCCAGGTCGGCCTCCTCCCAGATGTTCCGCAACCAGTCCGCCGCGCCATCCGGGCGGGAGACGCCAATGCTGAACGACGCGGCGGGGCCCGGCAGCCGCCACACCTGCGGATGCCACCAGTCACCGGACTCGGCGACGACGGTCAGGTACGGGGCGCCGTCGGGCAGGCGGCCGGTCTGCAACCACCACCGGTACGGGATGGGCGGGCCGTAGACGTCGCTCACCGGTCCTCGACGTAGGCCACCACGCCCAAGGCGTGGGCGAGGCGGAGTGGCACGGTGACGTTGAGGTGGGCGAAGCCCGCGCACACCGGTTCGACCGGCTCGTCGCCGTACAGGTGGTGGTGGCAGGGGATCACACCCTGGTCGCCGCAGGTGGTGACCAGCTCCTGCCGCCGCTCCACGCTGACCGGGGAGCGGGGCCCGAAGATGCAGGTGTCGCACTGGCGTCGGCGGACGTGGACCCGACCGCCGACGTAGATGCGGTGGGTCACTCGGGCGGCTCCTCGTCGAAGTACTCGACGGTGGCGGGGTCGGGATCGTGCGGCCGCACGTCGACCCCGGCGTACGCGGCCGCCACGGCGCACGAGCAGTCCCCGTAGGTGTCGCTCCACTCCCGGCCGCGGCGGACCAGGGAGGCACGGCACCAGCGGCACACGCCGAACAGGGCGACGTCGGGGGGCGTCGCCCGCCAGTTGATGTCGGTCATGCCCGCACCGCCTGGTAGACGCCGTTGCCGGTCCGCTCGATCAGGTGCTCGTTGGAGAGCCGGCGCAACGCCCGGCTCAGGCTGGAGGCGGGCGGTTCCCCGGCGACGGTCTTGATGACCTGGGTGGACACCGGTTCGCCGGCCAGGCGCAGATGATCGAGGATGCGGGTCGGCAGGCTCGGCATCTCCGGGGTCGGCGGCCACTCGCCCGTGGTCACCGTCGCGTCACTGGCGGCCTCCGGTGCGCCCGACTGGAGCAGGCGGAAGCTGCGGTCGGCGCCGGTGCCCAGCTTGGGGACCGTCCAGCCGGTCGTGGCGGCGTGGGCCCGGATGTAGTCGAGGCTGTCCAGCAGCTGGTTGCGGGTGATGCCAACAGCGGTGGCGAGGTCGGCGGCCGGGCCCGTGAACGGGCCGTTGGCCGCCAGGTAGTCGTGGATGAGGGTGGCGTTCTGCTCGACCTTGGGGCCTGAGCGAACGGTGGTGGTAACGGTGGTCATGAGCCGAACCATATGAGGCGACCGGCCCTCCCGCTACGCTCCCTAGCGGAAGGGCCGTTGGGCCTACGAGCCCGACGCCACGCCGTCCAACTCCGGCAGCGCCGCGATCAAGTCGGCCAGTTCCTCGTATCGGGCCACGTCACCAGCGGCCACCGTGCGGGCGCGGCTGATCCTGGGTTGCTCAGGCCGGCGATGCCGCGACGGGCGAACTCACGGCAGGAAACCGCGCGGGTTTCCGCGCGGTTTCCTGCCGGCCGCCCGCCTCGGTCCTCGCGGGTGAAGGCGTAGACGAGCGCGGCGCGCTCCCACTCCTTGGCGACCAGGAGCCGGTCCAGGCCGGCCAGTCTTTCGGTGGCCTCGTCAAGCGAGGCGGGGATGGTGATGTTTGGCATAGGCCGCGGACCATAACTCCGCCCGCTGCGCCCCCGCTACTGACCGTAGTGAACGAGCCGGACGGCCTACCCGGGTGTCCGCCGTTCGTCGCGCAGCACCTCGGCCTCGGCGGCGACGTGCTCGACCGCCCGCTTCTGCACGACCTCCCACGCCTCGATGTAGTCCTCCCACCCGGTGGTCGCGGTGGCGGCGAGCCGCACCACGGCGCAGAAGTGGAGCGCGTCGTCCAGCGCCACCCGGACGGCCCGCAGCCGTTCGGCGTTCGAGGGTTGGGCCATGTGGCTACCTCCCTTCGGGGACGCGGCGGGCGTCGCGCAGCCGCCGCCGGACGTAGTCGCCAAGATCGGCGGCCGGTGAAGTGCCCTCATCCCGCATGAGCAGCTTGTACAGCCGCCACTCCTCCTCGGTGGTGTTGACCGAACGTTGCTTCTGCTGGATCGGCGCGCGTGCCGGTGGGGTCGCCGGTGGGGCCGCCGGTGGGGCCGTGCCGGGTTCCTCGGGGGGTGGCCCGTTCCGTAAATGA
>JBIOZN010000057.1:0-10800 GCA_044871175.1 Acidimicrobiales bacterium
CCCTCGCCCTCACCGGTCCCCCGCCGCCGTCAGCGCCGCCCGTGTAACCGTTGCGTTGGAGCGGTCAACGCAACGGTGACGCCGGCGTTCGCTCCCCGGCGGATGCCGCCGCCGGGTCAGACGTCGCCGGGATCGCGGCCGACGACGCCGCCGTAGCCGTCGAGCGAGCCCACCATGGTGACGCACTTGGCGCGCACCTGGGCGTCGTTGAGACGGTCGTCGGGGCGCCCGATCACGTCGCCCCACGCCTCGAAGTCGTTGAGCAGGCCGAGCTCGAAGGCGGCCTGGCGGATGCCGAGCTCGGTGGGCAGGTGGCAGCGGGCGACACCGTTGGTGCGCCACACGGCCAGCTTGCCGACCTGCTGCACGATGGGATGCTTGATAGCCACGTCGTCGTCCTCCTGGGGCACGGTGGGGATCGCCAGGGGCCGGACGGCGAGGCGCTCTCGGTAGAGCGCCAGCCATCGCTGCTGGTACTGGCGGGGGGTGAGGGTGTTGCCCAGCTCGGGCTTGGGCACGCGGTCCATGAGCGCCGGGTCCCGGAGCGCGGCCGGGAAGTACCAGGCCACCGGGACGGCGCTGACGTCGCCGCCGTGGGTGGCGAGGATCCACGTCACGTCGTTGCGGGCCCGGGCGTCCTGGATGGCCGAGGGAGCGAGATAGGCGTCGGTGAAGCCGCCGTAGCCGCTCCAGGTCGAGCGGATGTACTGGTAGGCCCCGGACGCACCGGCCCGGTTGGGCGGCGCGTCGTAGCGGCCGCCCGATTCGAACTGCCGGATCACGCCCAGCACGAGGTCGACGTCGACGGGGGCGGCGAGAACGGCACCGGCCGGGTCGTCGCCCGTGCGCGGCGTGCTGTCGGGCGACCCCACCTGGGCCTCGTAGGCCAGTACGGCCCGCGGGATGTCGTCGCCGGTGTAGTTGCGGATGTGCCAGTCCTCTTCGGGCACCGTCTCGTAGGCGAGCCCGTAGTCGAGGCAGCGCGCCCGGGCCCACGTGTCGGCGCGGGTGCCGCCGATGGGGACGACCGCACCGTCGGCGCGCAGCACCCGGTAGTCGATGGCGTCACCCCAGCCGTGGTTGGACGAGCCGGGTGTGGCGGCGGTGGCGAAGTTGCCCGTCTTGCACCACCGCAGGCCCCGCCAGGTCTTGCAGCCGCCGAAGGAGCCGCCCGGCGCGTAGCGCTCGCGGAAGATGCGCTCCTGGACGGCGAGGGGGCGGTAGCTGTCGGTGGCCGAGATCGGGATGGGGAGCTCGTTGGTGTGCCACCAGCAGTCGTAGGCGAAGGCCCGGTGCTTGCGGGCCGAGGTGCGGTTGGCCACGTAGCCGTTGCGGATACCAAAGGCGGGCCGGCCGTCACGGAGGCCGGAGTACACGGGTACGAGGAGGCTGTCGGGGAGCAGGCCGTTGGCCTGCCCCTCGAGGATCGTCGGCCGCGGCACCGGCCCCGCCGGCCGCGGGAACCGGGCGCCGCGCACCCCTGCGGTGTCGTCGACGAAGGTGATCGTGCTCATGGGTGGCCTTCGGGTGCCGGGCGGGGTTCGGATGAGCCCCCAGCGGTCGCTCAGGCCACAGAAGAGAGTTACGACGCCGGCGCAGATACGCGTGGTATCGGTGCCGGACGGGCGTCGTCGACGTCGACCTCGCCACCCGACGGCACCGGCGGCGCCCCCACGGTCATCCCCGCCGGCCGGCTCACGACGGCGGCCACCGCCCCGAGCACGATGCCGCCCCCGAGCGCCTGCACGAGCGTCACGGGCTCGTCGTGGAGCGGCCAGGCGGCCGAGATCGCCACCACGTTCATGGCCAGCAGGGACAGCGACGAGCGGGAGGCGGGGATGTAGCCGTGGGCCCAGCTCATCATCGTGTGCCCGACGATGCCCACGATTCCGGCGACGAAGGCCAGGTACAGCCAGTCGACGCCGGCCAGCTGGCCGTAGTCGCCGGGCGAGGCGGTGGCGAGGGCAAGGGGCGTGATGGTGAGCCCGGCGAAGAAGGTGATGCCCGCCATCCATTGCATGGCGTCGATGGAGGTGGTGGCCCGCACGCGGCGGTTCAACAGGTAGTAGGCGGTGAAGGTCAGCATCGAGCTGACGCCCAACACGAACCCGAGGGCGTCGCCTCGCACCTCGGGGCTGCCGCCCAGCACCACGACGGCCACGCCCACCACGCCGACGGCGGTCCAGGCCACGTGCCAGCGCGTCGGGCGCTCGCCCAGGAACGGGCCGGCCACGAGAAGGACGACCCCGGGCTGCAGCGCCTGGATCACCGACAGCACGGCCACCGAGGTGTGGTGGAGCGCGGTGAACACGAAGGCGAGGTTGGCGCCGAAGAGCGCCCCGGGCAGGGCCGTCCGCCACAGCACCTCGCGCGACATGCGGCGCCCGGTGGCGTAGACGATGGCCCACGTGATCGGGATCGACAGCCAGAAGCGCACCGAGACTCCCACCAGGGGTGGCGCGCTGATCAGCTTGGTGACCGGCGGGCCCAGCCCCCAGATCACGACCACGAGCACCATCACCACGCCGGCGCGACCTGCGCGAGCGTCGGCCGGACTCACCGCCGCACCCTAATCCCGCGAATTGCGCGTACGTGCCGGGCGCGAATGGGCCTCGGGTGATGCATGGCACAACACGTGTGCCATCCACGTCGGTAGAACCGACGTAGGAGCGAGGACGAAGGATCACCCATGCGGGCCGAGCGGATGACATCCGAGCTGCGCCACCTCGAGCTCTTCGCCGACGCCACGCCGCGCGAGTGCGACCGGGCGCGCTCCTTGCTCACCGGCCTCACGCTGTCGTCCGGGGTCGTGCTGTGGCGTGCGGGGTCATTGGGGCGCGACTTCGCCATCGTGGCCGACGGCCTCGTCGGCGTCACCGGCGCCGACGGGCAACCCCTGGCCGTGCTCGGGCCCGGTCAGATCGTGGGCGAGCTCGCGCTGCTCGGCGCGAGCGTGCGCCAGGCCACGGTCACCACCCTGTCACCGGTCGAGCTGTACGTCGGCGGCCCCCGTGAGTTCGCCACGCTGCTCGAGGCCGTGCCGTCGGCCCGGGAGAAGGTGGTGCGCGCCGCCCTCACCCGCGTGCCGGCCTGAACGCCGGCACCGGGGCGGGGCGGGCCGGGCCGGGGCGACCGGGAACCGGCTACGCCGCGTATCCGTACTGGGCACGGATGCCGCCGGCGGGCCCGCCGGTCGACCATCACCGCGAGATGGCACAGGGGAGAACCACCATGAGCAGCGCCACCACCCCCTCGGTCCACTCGCCTGGGTGCCGAGTCACCCTCGACCGCCTGCTGGCCGAGGCCGTGGTGGCGGCCGACGCCGTCGGTGACGGTGTGCTCGCCCAGCGCTTGCGGCGCCTCCGCATGGGTCAGACGTCCGAACCCGCCGGCCTCGGCGCCCATCTCACCGGTCGGGAGCGGGACGTACTGGCGCTGCTGGCCGAGGGCCGCACGAACCGCCAGATCGCTGAACGGCTGAACCTGTCGGCGGGAACGGTGCGCAACTACGCCTCGTCGGCGTTCGCCAAGCTCGGCGTGCGCCGCCGCTCGGAGGCGGCCGTGTGGGCCCTGCGCCTGGGGCTGGCAGGGACGTAGCGAGCCCCCCGCCGCCCGACCGGCGGTCGCCACCTCGGGCTCCTAGGGTGAGGTGATGCCGCCCTCGCGCCGCGGCACTCGCTGCCTCCTTGCTGGCGTCCTGGTGCCGGCGGCCGTCATGGTCACGGCCTGTTCGGGCGGCGGCGAGGACGCCACTCCCAGCACCGCCCCGGCCGCCACGGCGGCACCGGCCACGGCGGCCGACGGAGTCGCGGCCGGCACGGGGGCCGGCGCCGGGCCCGTGCTCGGGGGTGACGCGGCCATCGACGCCGGCGTCGACGACGCCAGCGGCGACCCGGTGACGGCGGCGCCGGCGGCCACGCCCTCGGGGGCCGAGGCGACGTCGTCCACCGCCCCGGCCCCGGTCGAACCGGCCTCGAGCGCCGTTCCCCCGGGCGTGCGCCCCGACCGGTCGGCGCCACCGTGCACGGCCGAGGCGCTCGACGCCACCGCCGCCCCCGACGAGGCGCACACCTGGGACGACGTGCTCTGCGTCAGCGGCTACGCCCACGCCTACCTCACCTACGCCGATCCGGCCGTGGCCTCCTCCGAAGTCGTCTTCTACGCCGAGCGGGGGGCGTGGCGCGAGCTCGTGCGCGGCGCGGTGCTCGACGGCGCGCCGGCGCTGGCGGGCGTGCCGGCCGACGTGCTCGTCGCCTTCCAACTCGCGCCGCCGGCGGAGTCGCCCCCACCGCCGGCGTCGGTCGCCACGCCTCCGGAGGCGGCCGCGCCGTGCACGCCGGAGGCGTTGGCGGCGGCGTCGGTGTCGGTACCGCCCGGGACGAGCCTGCGTGAATGGCGCTGCGTGGCCGGTTACGCCCGCGCCCGCGCCGACCTGGGGTCGGGCACCGTGCTCGACATGGTGTTCGCCGCCGGCCCGTCGGGCTGGCGGGAGCTGGCGTCGGGCGCCGAGCTCACCGCCAGCCCCGCCGTCGCCGCCCTGCCTCCCGACGTGCGGGCCGAGCTCGGGCTGTGAACGCCCGGTAGGCTGGCGCCGCCATCGACCCTGCCCGGGAGAGTCCCGCTCCCCACCTGCCACACGGGGATCGGGCGCCGAAGGAGCAACCTCCCCGGAATCTCTCAGGCCCCCGGACCGGGCGGGCGAGGCAACGCTGGAGCCGGGCGACAACGGTGACAGCGGGGGAAGCGACCCAGGCCGAGACGAGCACCTCGGAGGACCGCATGGCCGACCGCACTCCCCTCGCCGAGCTCGAGCACCACGACGAGTTCGTCGCCCGCCACATCGGCACCGCCCCGCCCGAGGAGACGGCGCGGCTGCTCGACGCCCTCGGGGTCACCTCGCTCGAAGCGCTGGTGGAGGCGGTGGTGCCCGAGCCGATCCGCAGCGGGGAGCCGCTCGCGTTGCCGGCCGCCCGCACCGAGGCCGAGGTGCTGGGCCGCCTGCGCCAGTTGGCCGAGCACAACCAGGTGCTCACCTCGCTCATTGGGATGGGCTACGTGGGCACGTTCACCCCGCCGGTGATCCAGCGCAACGTGCTCGAGAACCCGGCCTGGTACACCTCGTACACGCCCTACCAGCCCGAGATCAGCCAGGGGCGCCTGGAGGCGTTGCTCAATTTCCAGACGATGGTGGCCGATCTCACCGGCATGGAGCTGGCCGGAGCGTCGCTGCTCGACGAGGCCAGCGCGGCGGCCGAGGCCATGACGATGGCCCGCCGGCTCAGCCGCCACGAGGCCCGGGCCTTCTTCGTCGACGCCGACTGCCATCCCCAGACGCGGGCCGTGCTGGCCACGCGAGCCGAACCGCTCGGCCTCGACCTGGTGGTAGGTGACCCTGAGGTCGAGCTCGACACCGGCGCCGTGTTCGGAGTGCTGCTGCAGGAACCCGGCTCGTCGGGCCGGGTGCGGGACCGGCGCCCGGTGATCGAGGCGGTGCACGCCGCCGGAGGGCTGGTGGCCGTGGCCACCGACCTGCTGGCCTGCGTCATCAGCGAGCCTCCGGGCGCCCAGGACGCCGACATCGTTCTCGGCTCGGCCCAGCGCTTCGGCGTGCCCATGGGCTACGGCGGGCCCCACGCCGCCTTCCTCGCCACCCGCGAGCGCTTCAGCCGGGCCCTGCCCGGGCGGCTCGTCGGGGTGTCGGTCGACGCCGCCGGCCGGCCCGCCACCCGCCTCGCCCTGCAGACCCGCGAGCAGCACATCCGCAGGGAGAAGGCCACCAGCAACATCTGCACGGCCCAGGCCCTGCTGGCGGTGATGGCGGGGCTGTACGCCACGTGGCACGGGCCCGAGGGCTTGCGGCGCATCGCCGAGCGCGTCCAGAGGCTCACATCGGTGCTGGCCGCCGGCCTGCAGGGCGCGGGCATCGAGGTCGTGCACGACACCTGGTTCGACACCTTGACCGTGCGGGTGCCCGGCCGGGCCGGCGCCGTCCTGGCCGGCGCTCGGGCGCGGGGCATCAACCTGCGCCCGGTCGACGCCGACACACTGGGCCTCACCCTCGACGAGACGTCGACCCGTCAGGTGGTGGCCGAGGTGTGGGCCGCGTTCGGCGTCACCGGCGCGAGCGTGGCCGACCTCGACGCCACCGCTCCCGACGGCCTGCCCGTCGACCGGCGCCGGGAGGGCGAGATGCTCGCCCATCCGGTGTTCCGCCGCTACCACAGCGAGCACGAGATGCTGCGCTACCTGCGCCGTCTGGCCGACCGCGACCTCGCCCTCGACCGCACGATGATCCCGCTCGGGTCGTGCACGATGAAGCTCAACGCCACTGCGGAGATGGCCGCCATCACCTGGCCCGGCTTCGCCCAGGTCCACCCTTTCGCTCCCGCCGACCAGGTCCAGGGGTACCACGAACTCATCGCCGAGCTGAGCGAGATGCTGGTGACGGTCACCGGCTACGACGCCGTGAGCGTGCAGCCCAATGCCGGCAGCCAGGGTGAGCTGGCCGGCCTCCTCGCCATCCGGGCCTGGCACCGCAGCCGGGGCGATCTCGAGCGCACGGTGTGCCTCATCCCCTCGTCGGCCCACGGCACCAACGCCGCCAGCGCGGTGCTGGCCGGGCTGCAGGTCGTGGTGGTGGCGTGCACCGACACCGGCGACGTCGACCTGGCCGACCTCGAGGCCAAGGCGACCGCCCACGCCGACCGGCTGGCGGGGGTGATGATGACCTACCCGTCCACCCACGGCGTCTTCGAGGAGGGGATCGGCGAGCTGTGCCGGATCGTGCACGACCACGGCGGCCAGGTGTACGTGGACGGCGCCAACCTCAACGCCCTCGTCGGCCTGGCCCGGCCGGGGCGCTTCGGCGCCGACGTCAGCCACCTCAACCTCCACAAGACGTTCTGCATCCCCCACGGGGGAGGCGGCCCGGGGGTGGGGCCGGTCGCGGTGCGGGAGCACCTGGCGCCGTTCCTGCCCGGCCATCCGCTCGAGCCGGTGCCGCCCGGCGGCGTCGGGCCGGTGACGGCGGCGCCCTACGGGTCGGCCGGGATCCTGCCCATCTCCTGGGCCTATGCCGCCCTGATGGGCGGCGACGGGCTGCGCCAGGCGACGGTGCGAGCCATCGCCTCGGCCAACTACGTGGCCCGCCGGCTGGCCTCGGCCTACCCGGTGCTCTACACCGGGCGGGGCGGCTGGGTCGCCCACGAGTGCATCGTCGACCTCCGGCCCCTCACCCGGGCCACCGGCATCACCGTGGACGACGTGGCCAAGCGCCTGGCCGACTACGGCTTCCACGCCCCCACCATGAGCTTCCCGGTGGCGGGCACGTTGATGATCGAGCCCACCGAGTCCGAGGCGCTGGCCGAGCTCGACCGGTTCTGCGAGGCCATGCTCGCCATCCGCACCGAGATCGAACGGGTGGCCAGCGGCGAATGGCCGCCCGCCGACAACCCCCTGGTGCGAGCGCCCCACACCGCCGATGACGTGGCCCGCGACGGTTGGGGGCGGGCCTATCCCCGCGAGGTGGCGGCCTTCCCGGTGCCCGGCCTGCGGCGAGACAAGTACTGGCCGCCGGTCGGCCGCATCGACGCCGCCCGCGGCGACCGCCAGCTCGTCTGCAGCTGCCCGCCGCTCGAGACGTACGAGTAGGAGCCGGCCGGCGGCGCCCTCGGAGTGAGGACTGGCGCCCGGTTCAGGCGGCGCAGGCGGTGCGCGCCCGTCGCTCGGCGTCCCAGAGCGCCAGAGCCCGTGACGGCCACCGGCGCTGGCGCACCAGGTGGTCGCGCACCACGGCCATCACCGCGTCGAGCGGTGCGGGCGTCGACGGCCGGATGACGAGGGCGGCGCTGGTCGCCCCGCTGGTGGCTTCGTACGACCAGCCCGCGGGCACGTAGAGAACGGCCCCGGGCTCGAGCCGGTGCTCCTCCCCCGGCATGAACCCGTCGGGGTCACCGCCACCCGGGGCGATGCGCCACCGGGCCCACCCGTCAAGCTGCACGGCGACCATGTCGGCGGCGATCGTTCCCCGGGCCCGCACCGACCGGGCGGGGGCCGACACGATCTCGGCGTCGACCGCCGCGGCCGAGGTGTGGAGAGCGGCCGCGAACTCCTGGCGCGCCAGGTCGGTGGCCTGCCGGTCGCAGCTGGCGGCCCACGCCCGCCGGGCGGGGTTGGAGGGACGGTAGAGGGGACGCCAGCCGAGGTGCTCGCAGCGGAACGCCTCCACCGGCAAGGGGTCGAGCCATGTGGTGAGAGCACTCATGGTGGTGACGGTGCGCCCTCGGCGGCCGGCCGCCATCCGTGGCCAGTACGGAACTCTCCAGGGGCACAGCGCCCGAGAAGACGGAGCGCCGATCGGCGCTCGCGCTCAGGCGTGCACGAACGGGGTGGGGACGACCCGGGCGGGCATGGCGACGCCCCGGGCGTCGAGCAGGAGCTCGTCGCCCACATCGACCGCCGGCGGCACGAAGGCGAGGGCGATGCCATGGCCGAGGAGGGGCGAGAAGTTGCCGCTGGTGACCTCCCCGGCGGCGACGCCCTCGACGAGGACGGGAAACCCGGCGCGCGGCGGCCGCCGCCCTTCCACCGCCAGCCCCCGCAGGCGCCGCCAGGGGCCGCGGGCGCGCTCGGCCTCGAGCGCCGCCTTGCCCCGGAAGGCGGGCTTGGCCCACCCCACCACCCACGCCATCCCGGCCTGCAGGGGCGTGATGCCGGGACCGAGCTCGTGGCCGTGCAGCGGGAGGCCGGCTTCGAGCCGCAGGGTGTCGCGCGCCCCCAGCCCGGCGGGCAGCACGCCGGCGGCCAGCAGGGCGTCCCACAGCGACCCGGCGTCGTCGGCAGGGACGGCCAGCTCGACGCCGTCCTCACCCGTGTAGCCGGTGCCCGCCACCACGCCGGGCACGCGTCCGTGCGGGCCGTCCCAGGTGAACGGGGCCACCCGGAACCGGGCCACGGCGGCGGCGTCGGGTACCACCGTGGCCAGCCGGGCCCGTGCCTCGGGCCCCTGCACGGCGAGGAGCGCCCGCTCGCCGGTGACGTCCAGGCCGCCCACCGCATCGAGCACCCGGGCGGTGTTGGCGGCGTTAGGCATGACGTCAAAGCGGTCCTCGTCCCGCCACCAGACGATGATGTCGTCGAGCACCGAGCCCTCGTCGTCGCACAGGTGGGTGTACTGGGCTCGGCCGGGCCCCACCTTGGCGAGGTCGTTGGTGAGGGCCGCCTGGAGCCGTTCGAAGGCGTCGCTCCCCTCGACCCGGACGGTGCCGAGGTGGCTCACGTCGAACACCACGGCCGACTGGCGGCAGGCGAGGTGCTCGGCCAGCGTCCCCGACGGGTAGGCGAGGGGCATCTCCCAGCCCCCGAAGGCGGTGAGCTTGGCGCCGAGGGCGCGGTGGCGGTCGTCGAGGGGCGAGTGGCGCAGCGCCGCCAAGCTCAGCCCTCGGCCGCCGCCCGCAGCGGGCGGGCCGTCGCCGGCCCCGGCACCGGGGGGCGCAGGTCCACCAGATCGGCGTCGAGCTCTTCTTTGACGCCGGCGACGCTCAGCACGTTGAGCACACCCTGACCGGTGCGCACGAGGTCGATGAGCTCACCGTCGTCGTTGCACAGGGCCACCTGGGTGCCGCTGATCACGACGTTGGCGCCGGTGATGTCGCGGTCGAGCTGCAGGCGCAGGTTGCGGAAGACCTCCCGCACCTGTTCGAGACGGATCCCCGCGTCGAGCAGCTTCTTGATCATCTTGAGCTCGAGCAGGTCGCGGTAGGAGTAGCGCCGGCGGGACCCGCTGCCCCGGGCGTCGTTGAGGGAGGGACGCACCAGGTCGGTGCGCGCCCAGTAGTCGAGCTGGCGGTAGGTGATGCCGACGACCTCGGCCGTCGTCGTGCCCGAGAACCCCTGCTCACCCACGCCCACGCTCACGCTGCCTCCTGGACTGACACCCCGGTAGTTACGGAGGTGTCGAGCACCGTAGCCCACGGGGCGGCCCTCCGGGCGGAATCGACTGGCGGCCCTCCGGCCCCGCTGTCGTTTGATCAGCTGGCGAAATCGTCGGGATTGACGTGTTCGATGAAGTCGCGGAACTCCTCGAGGATCTCGTCGGCGCCTTCCTCGTCGTCGTCACTGCTGCTGGCGACCTGGCCGGCCTCGTCGAGCACCTTCTCGGCGGCGAAGATGGGCGTGCCCGTGCGCACCGCCAGGGCGATGGCGTCGGAGGGCCGGGACGACACGATGTGGTGCCGGTCGCCGACCTGGAGGTCGAGCTCGGCGTAGAAGGTGTGCTCGACGAGCTCGGTGACGGTGACCCGCACGAGTGACGCACCGAGTTCGGTGACCACGGTCTTCAGCAGGTCGTGCGTGAGGGGCCGCGGGCTCTCGACACCCTCCAGCGCGTAGGCGATGGCGGCCGCCTCGGGCCCACCGATGTAGATGGGCAGCACCCGCTTGGCCCCGGAGGTCTCTTGGAGGAGGAGGATCGGGGTCTGGGCGGGCAGCTCGACCCGCACCCCCAGGAGCTCCATCTCGACCATCGCCGTCACCCTACCGCCGCGGTCCCGACGCGAACCGTGCGGGATTCGGCGGGGCCGCAACGCCCTCGCCGGGGCCGGGCGCACCGCCGGAGGTGCACATCCGTGCCTCAGGCCGCGGAGTGCACCGTAGAGGTGCAGATTCCTGACTGAAGCGGCGGGGCCGCACCCGCCGCAGCCCGCCCCGGCGGGCAGCAGCCGCCGCGGCCCGCCGGGGCCGCGGCCGCCAGACGAGGCGTACGCCTGGCCTATTCGAAATAAGGGCGCAGCGTCTGGCGCA
>JBIOZN010000058.1:0-2208 GCA_044871175.1 Acidimicrobiales bacterium
GAACGCGCCCAACGAACTGCCGGTGACCGTCGTAATCCCCACGATCGGTCGCCCCCAGCTGCTGGCCGGCGCGCTGGCGTCCATCACCTCGTGCCAACCCCGAGCTGAGGAAGTGCTCGTCGTGGACCAGAGCGACGGCGCCCAGATCGCCGACACTGTCGCGGCGTGGGCGGGAGCGGGTGTCGTCCGGGTGGCCGACGGGGGCACCGGGATTGGCCGGGCCCTCAACGCCGGCCTGCGCCACGCCCGCCACGACTTGGTCCTGATCACCAACGACGACTGCACGGTTGCCCCCGGCTGGGTGGGCGCGGCGTACCACGCTCTTCAGAGCCATCCCGACGCAGTCCTCAGCGGGCAGGTGCGCCCGGGCGCCGGCGGTCCAGGCGACGGCCATGTTCCGTCCACCATCGCCGACCCGCGCCCCCGGGACCACACCGGCCGGCGCAGCTTTCGCGTCCTGTACGGGGCGAACATGGCGGTCGATCGCCGTCATGCCTTGGCGCTCGGCGGGTTCGACGAGCGTCCGGGACTGGGGCTCGCCGCCGAGGACAACGACTTCTGCTACCGCTGGCTGCGCGCCGGGCGCCCCCTCTGGTACCTGCCGTCGCTGCTCGTGTGCCACCACGACTGGCGCACGAACGACCAGCTGGCCCACCGCTACCGGCAGTACGCCCGCGGCCAAGGAGCCTTGTACGCCAAGCACCTTCGCGCCGGCGATCGGATCATGCTGTTGCACCTCCTCGTCGACATCGGCCAAGGCGCGCTCCGCGGCCTGCGCCGCCTGGCCGCGGGGCACCCCCGCCGCTGGGAGGACCCACACCGGGCCAGCTTGCTAGGAGTCCCGGCCGGCTTCGCCCGCGAGTGGTGGGCGACGAGGCCCGGGGCCGGGGGGGCGGCGTGAACGCCGGCGTCACCGCCAGCGTGGTGGTGTGCGTCTACACCCTCGAACGGTGGGACGACATCACGGCTGCCCTCGCGTCCCTGCGCCGGCAAGAACGCCGGCCCGACGAAGTCGTGGTGGTGGTGGACCACAACGACGAGCTCGCCCGCCGTCTCGGCGCCCACTATCCGGAGCTGCGCATTGTGCGCAACGCGCACGCCAAGGGCCTCTCGGGCGCCCGGAACACGGGAGTGCAGAGCACTCGTGGGGACGTGGTGGTCTTCCTGGACGACGACGCGGTGGCCACGCCGGGCTGGCTGGCCGCCCTGGTCGACCCGTTCGCGGACCACGACGTGATCGCCGTCGGCGGCCGGGTGGCGCCGGCGTGGGATCGCGGCCGGCCGTCGTGGTTTCCTGAGGAGTTCGACTGGGTGGTGGGCTGCTCCTACCGGGGCCAGCCCAGCGTCACCGCGGCCGTGCGCAATGTCCTGGGCGGCAACATGGGCTGGCGCCGGCACGTGTTCGACCGGGTCGGCTGGTTCCGCGAGGAGATCGGCCGGGTGGGGACCCATCCGATGGGGTGCGAGGAGACCGAGCTGTGCATCCGCGCCCTCCAGGCCATGCCGGGGTCGCGGGTTATCCTCGAGCCGGCGGCGCTCATCCATCATCGTGTCACCGCCGGCCGCTCTACGTGGTCCTACTTCCGGCGGCGGTGCTACGCCGAGGGGTACTCCAAGGCACTCGTCACCGACGCCGTCGGCCACCGGGACGGGTTGGCCACCGAACGCGCCTACAGCACCCGAACCCTTCCGTCGGGGGTGGCCCGCCACCTTGCCGACGCCGTCGGCGAGCGCCGCCTGGCCGGCGTGCGACGTTCGGGTGCCATCGTCGCGGGGCTCGCCGTCACTACCGCGGGCTACGCGCGGGGACGCTGGGGAGGCCGGTCGTGACCGGCGTGCTGACCGCCCGGCCGGTCCCGATCCTGTGCTACCACAACATCGCTTGGACGTGTTCGGACGTCATGCGCCCGTTCGCAGTGACGCCCGCCGTCTTCTTCGAGCACTTGTCGTACCTCCGTCGGCGCGGCGCCACCACCATCACGGTTGCCGAGCTGGCCGACGCTCGCCGCCGGGGACGGGCGTTGCCGCCCGAGACGGTGGCCATCACCTTCGATGACGGCTTTGCCGATCTGCGCACCAACGCCCTTCCCGCCCTCCAACACCACGGCTTCAGCGCCACCGCCTTCGTCGTGACCGACTTCGTGCGCCAGCGCCGCGCCGCCGGGATGGGCGCCGACCCGGTGGCCTCGTGGGACGACCTGCGGTGGC
>JBIOZN010000059.1:0-8512 GCA_044871175.1 Acidimicrobiales bacterium
ACGAGCAGCGGGGCGCCCGAGCCGTCCGCCAGGGTGAGCGTGGACCCGCTGATGGCGTACGAGGCGACCAGCGGCAGCCGTTGCAGGTAGGCAGCCTCCACCGCCGTCTCGGGCGGGGGGCAGGCCAGGAGGGTGGTGGCGAGGTCGGGCCCGATCCGCAGCGCCGTTCCCTGCAGCGTGTACGGCCCGCGGTAGGTGTTGCACCCGCCCTGCCCGCTCACCGTCCCGGTGTCGAACCGGGCCGTCACCGTCACCGTCCCGAGGTCCACGCCCAGCGGCGTGGCGGCCGTGAGCACCCACGTCCGGCCCTCGAGGCCATCCCCGGCCGCCGCGGCGGTGGTGGTGCCAATGACGGCGGCGCCCGTGGTAGCCGTCGCGTCCGAGTCGTCGCCGCAGGCGACGGTGAGCAACGCCAGGGTGACGGCGGCCGCCGCCACCAGGCCCGGTCGGAATCGCGCGGCACTCACAGCGATGGGAACCTATGGCGCAGTAGCGGTGCCGGGTACACCCGTATCGGGTGAATGGATCAGGCCAGCAGGCTGGCTTTCTGGCGGTTGAACTCGGCTTCGCTGATGGCTCCCTGGTCACGTTGCGCCGCCAGCCGGGCGAGCTCGTCGGCCACGCCACCGGCGGCAGCCGTGGCGCGTGCGCGCTCGGGAACAGCGCCGCGCTCGTGGGTCCGCGTCCCGCGAGCGATGAGGTAGACGAGCACGCCCACGTAGGGCACCAGGATGACGAACGCGAGCCAGGCGGCCTTGCCCCAGCCGCCGAGGTCGTAATCCCAGACGATGTCGGCGATGGTCCGGAACAGCAGGTACAGCCACAGAACCCAGAAGACGAGCCACAGGATCGTGAGGAAGACACCCAGCACGGGGAAGTCGGAGGCGAACAGCACGGGGCGACCCTAGGCAGCCCGCACGCGGGAACCCGGACACTCGCTCCGGGGCGGGCGGCGCACCGGCGGGCTGCGCGCCGGTGGCCGGCGCACCGGTGGGCCGGGCGCCGGTGGTCAACGGGACAGGATGAGGTTGAGGGCCGGCGCGACGTCCCGATGGTGGCGTACAGGAAAGACGCGCCCGTGGCCCAGGCGAGCGAGATCGGATGCCAGTTCGGCGTCGTGCTCGCCGTCGATCTGCAGCAGGACGTCGAGCCGGGAGAAGCGGGGCCCGACCAGCCGCGGATCGGGGCCGGCGTTGTGCAGGACGTCGCTCAAGAGGATGGCGGAGCGGCGCCGGGCCCGGGCCGAACCCAGTTCGGCCAGCGCGACCCCGAGCGCGAAGCCGACGTTGGTCAGCCCCCGGGCGGGCAGCCGCAGGAGGTCGTCGAGGATCCTCGGGGCGGGCCGGGGGCGGGCCGCCGGCGCCAAGATGACGGCGTGCTTCCAGAACGCCACCACCGCCAGCTCGTCGTCGACCAGCTCGCCCGCCAGCGCCGCCACCGCCGCGGCCGCGATCCGAGCCTTCTCGCCTCGCATCGACCCGGACACGTCGACCAGCAGGGCCACGGCCCGGCGGCTGCGCATGCGCTCGCGCACGACGATGTCGGTGTCGTCGGGCACGGGACGTTCCGTGAGCACCTCCAACGTGCGGTCGAGGTCGATGTCGTCGGAGCCGTAGCGGTAGGGGATGCTCGTCATCGTCCCCGTCCCCCGGCTGCGGATCCGCTCACGTGTCGGTGCCCGCAGGCTCAGCCGCCGGGCGATGGCCTCGGCCATGCGCCGCACCTCGGGCCCGTCGGGGGGCGCCAGCTCGATCTCGTCCAGCCGTTGGCGGGCGCCCGCTTCGTCGGTGGCGACCCAACCCTGCAGCGGTGGCGGCGCCCGTTGCTCGCCGGCGCCCTCGACGTCACCGCCCCCCACCACCACCGCGCCCCCGCTGGCGGCGCGGTACAGCCGCGGCGGCGCGTCGAGGGTCTTCGGGCGCCGACGGAGCGGGCGCAGCTGGGGACCCGGCGACGCCCGCCCCGGGCCCGGCAGTCATATCGGGTTGGGCAGCTCCACTGCTGTGGCACCCGGCGCCGCCCGACGGGGACGCAGGACGAAATGGTCCTCCCACAGTTGCCGGATGACCTGCTCCGGCGACAGCTCGCTCGTCTCATCCAGGGTGATGCGGGCCGACAGCGCCACCAGCGCGGCGTCGAGGACGAGAGCGGTGTGCTCGGCGCCGTTCGCCCCAGCGCGGATCGCGCCCAGCGAGCGGGCCACCGCCACCAGGTCGATGGCCCCCCGGACGCTGCTGCCCTGGCGGACGTCGGGATGGTGGCGGGTGGCGCGGGTCAGCGCGACCGCGTCTGACACCAGCCCCCCGTCGGGGCTGCCGGTGCGGAGGGCGACGATCTGCTCGTCCTCGGCCGCCGACTGGTAGCTCACCGCCAGCCGGCAGAGGCGGTCGTAGAAGCTGCTGCTGATCCGCATCGTGCCCACGTTGTCGAACGGGTTCATCGACGCGACCACGCGGAAGCTGGGCGCGGCATGGAAGCGCCCGACGCGCGGCACTTCCACCTCCCGGTCGGCCATCGCCGTCAGCAAGGCGTTGAGCGTGTCCTCCGGGGCCCGGTTCAGCTCCTCGATGTACAGGAAGCCGCCCCTCTGCATGGCCGCCACCAGCGGGCCGGGCACGAAGTTGTCGACGCTGTAGTCCTCCCGCAGCACGCGGGCGGGGTTGTGGTGTCCGATGAGCTTGGCCGGGGTCAGCTCGGCGTTGCCCTCCACGAACAGCAGGGGGATGCCCCAGCTCTCGGTGATGGCCCGCAGGATCGTGCTCTTCGAGGTGCCCGGCGGCCCCTCCAGCAGCAGGTCGCGTCCCGCCGACACCGCCGCCAGTACGAGGTCGATCTCGCGCGAGCGCCCGACGATCCTGGCCGCCAGCTCGGCGCGCCGGGCGGCGAGGTCGTCGTCCACCCGGCGGAGGCTATTCGGGGAGCACCGAGGGCGTGCCGCCGATCTTCTGGCAGAACCCGGCGTCGACGGGCAGGGCCACACCGGTGACGTAGCGGGCCTCGTCCGAGGCCAGCCACAGGCCCGCGTTGCTGATGTCGCTGGCCTCCACCCACGGGATGGGTAGGCAGTTCAAGCCGGTGAAGGCCTCGGCGGCGTCGGCCATCGTCGGGTTCTCCAGGTCGGGCCGGGCAAACGCCGGGAAGGCGTCGTTCATCACCATCGGCGTGTTGACCGTGGTGGGGTTCACCGTGTTGACCCGGATCATGTACGGCGCCAACTCCTGGGCAAAGACGCGCATCATGCCCACGGTCCCGTGCTTGGCGGCGGAGTAGTGGGCCAGGTTCTGGAAGCCGAACAGCCCCGCCACCGAGCTGGTGATGATGACCGACCCGCTCTGGCGCCGCTCCACCATCGGGGGCACCGCCGCCCGGATCGTCTTCCACACGCCGGTCAGGTTGATGTCGATCATCTGCTGCCAGGTCTGCTCGTCCATCTCGAGCCCGGGCAGGAAGCTGGCGATGCCGGCGTTGGCGCACACGATGTCGATGTGGCCGAGCTCGGACACGCCCTCCTGCACCGCCGCCTGCAGCTGCCCCAGGTCCCGGACGTCGGCCTGCCGAGTGAGGATGCGCCGGTCGAGGTCCTCGACCAGCTTGGCCGTCTCGGCCAGGTCGTCGGGCGTCGCCCCTGGATAGGGCACGGTGTCGATCTGCTGGCAGACGTCGACGGCGACGATGTCGGCGCCCTCCTCGGCCAGCCGGAGCGCGTGCGAGCGGCCCTGACCCCGCGCCGCGCCGGTGATGAACGCCACTTTCCCTTCGACTCGCCCCATGGCGGCCCCCTTTCGCCATTCCCCCACGGTGATCGTAACGAGGTCGACCCGGGCTCCGCGGGCGCGTCCTCGCCCGGCTCGGCCCGTACACCGTGACCGTCCGTCGATTGCCCCCGCCCATCGGGCCTGGCGGACAGGTGCGCTCGTGATCTTCGGTGCGCGAACGAACGACTTGGCGGCGGCGGTCGCTCGACCAAGGTGCTGGTGGTGTCGCTCCCGTTCTTCGCCGTCGCTGCGGTGGCCGCGGTGGGCGACGCGGTAGGCAACGACGACAGCAGCGGCGACCGCGAAGAGTCCGGCTTCGTGGTGGTGTCGACGGCCGTCGCGTGACGGGCCGCGGGCGATCACGCGCGCTCTTCCAGGCCTCGGCTTGGACTCACTGGGATGGCGGAGCCGTCAAGCGGCACGAGCCCCGTGGCGGGCGTCGCTGGAGAGGCCGCCGCGTGAGCCACCGTTTCGTTGACCTGCCCACGAAATCGGCAACACAAGCATCACCGCGACGAGGTGAACATCGTTCATCGCAAGTCTTCAGGTGACCCGGCTCACCTCGTATTCGACGCCGCCCGGCAACAGCCGGCCCCGGGCCACGAAGATCGTCTGGTTCACCCAGGCGTAGCGCTCGTCGCCGGTCTCCAGGTGCGGCGTGGTGCGGAAGTAGTGGTCGCCGAACTCGGTGCCCTGACCCGTGCCCGTGGCGCTCAGCACCTTTTCGTTCATCTCCAGCACACCGAAATAGGTGACGTAGATGAGGGCGTCGTCGTGGGTCTGCAGCTGGACCCGGACGTCGAGGCGGCCGTAGCCGTCCGGGCCGACGAGCAGCCAGTCGCCCCCGCCGCCGACCAAGGTGCCCCGGATGCGTTCGCCTTGGGCCGACCCGCCGGTGACCGGGACGATCGTGCGGGTGCCGAACGGTCCGGGAGGGCACGCCAGCGGCGGCGCCAAGTCGGCCTGAAATGTGAACTCGTGGACCAGCTCCATCGCCGCCTCCCCGTCGCCTCGTGCTGGGCGGCATCCTGCCATGCCACCAACGGACGGCGCTCGGGCCGCGGTGACCGGGGACCGCGTGGCCGGGCGCGAACTGGCCAGGGCTCGGCACCCTCGGCCAGTTCGCGCGGTGGTCGGGGATCAGGACGAGGTGGCGGTTGGTCCGCTGCCGCCGGCGACGCCGCTCGTCGCGGGTGCGCCGTCGTCGCAGTTGTCGGGCCCGCCTGTGCGGCCGGCGGTGCCCGTGCCAGTGCCGGCGGTCGTGCCAGTGTCGGCGGTCGTGGCGGTCGTGGCGTCGGTGGCCGAGGTATCCGTCGCCGACGTGTCGGTGGTCGACGGGTCCTCCTGAGCGCCCGCCAGGGTGGCACCGCCGAGGGCCAGCCCGCCGGCCACCGCGGCCGCCGCGACCAGATGGCTGGGTTTGAGTCGCATCTCGCATCGTCTCCTTCGTTCGGTCGGATCAATTCGGGTGCGGGTCATGGTGCGGCACCGACCTGGATCCGGCCTCAGACCGAGATAGGGAGATCCTGAGAGCGCCCACTTGACCGGAGGTTCCGTCACGGATAAGGAGACCCATATGGCCGACGACCGCGACTCCGACATCGGCCCCAGGCGAACGGTCTCGGGGATCCCGATAGCCCCCGCCTACGGCCCGGCTCACGTCCCGCCGGCAGTCAGCTCGGCGGCCGCCGCCTTGCCGGGCGAGCCCCCCTTCCTGCGCGGTGCCTACCCGGAGGGCTACCGCACCAAGCCGTGGCGCATCTTCCAGCTCTCGGGCTACGGCAACCCCGAGGACGAGGGCGAGCGCATCCGTTACCTGCTGTCCAAGGGCGAGACCGGCTTCATCATGGAGCACGACCGCATGACCGCCGACCACCTCTACGACGTCGACCACCCCGAGGTGGTGGCTCGCTGGGAGGACGTCGGGCTCACGGGGGCCGTGCAGCTCTCGGCACGCGACACCGCCCTGGTGCTCGAGGGCATCGACCAGGCCAAGTACTACGCCCACCCGGGCGGCGGCGTGGTGCAGCACGCTCCCTTTGCCCTCGCCGCCTACTGGACCGTGGCCCGCCGGCGCGGCCTGGACGTGGCCAAGCTGGTCGGCACCGGGCAGAGCGACTTCTTCCTCACCTACCTGGGCTGCTTCCCCAAGCAGCAGATCCCGGCACGCAACGGACTGAAGATCAACTGCGACATCGTCGACTTCTGCGCCGCCCACGTGCCTCGCTGGGTGCCGGTTTCGGTGGCGGGCTACAACGGGGCCGACTCGGGGCTCAACGCCTACCAGGAGCTGGCCGCCGTGCTGGCCTGTGCCGTCGAGCACCTCGACGAGGTGCGCCGGCGCGGCAACGTCCCGGTCGAGCAGGCGGCCCGCGGCCTGGGCGGCGTGAACTTTCGCGTGGCCATGGACCTGTTCGAGGACATCGCCAAAGTGCGGGTGGCCCGCATGATGTGGCACCACCTGCTCACCACCCGGTACGGGATCACCGACCCGGCGGCGCTGCGGATGCGCGTCCACGGGCTCACCGCCGGCTCGGCCATGACCTACCAGGAGCCGCTCAACAACGTCGTGCGGGCCACGCTCATGGCCTTGGCGGCCGTGCTGGGCGGCGTGCAGTCGCTCGGCGTGAGCGGCTACGACGAGGCCCTGTCGATCCCCTCGGAGGCGGCCCACCACATGAGCGTGCGCATCCAGCAGATCCTCATGGAGGAGACGAACCTGACCGCGGTGGCCGACCCGCTGGGCGGGTCCCACTACCTGGAGGCGCTCGGGGCCCAGATCGAGGAGCGGGCGTGGGCGTTCTTCGACGACATCGAAGCCCAAGGCGGCTTCGTCGCCACCCTCGACTCGGGCTGGTTGCACCAGCACGCCCTGGCCAATCAGTACGAGCTCGAGCGGGCGTTGGTCACCGGCGAGCGCCGGCTGGTGGGCGTCAACGTCCATACCGGCGAGGAGGACCCCTTCGCCATCGAGGGCTTCGCCGGCCCCACCGACGCCTTCGAGCGGGCCAGGGCTCGCCTGGCCGAGCTGCGCCGCAGCCGCGACGGGCGGACGACGGTGGCGGCCTTGCGGGACCTGCGCGACGGCTGCCGGGCGGGCGACAACGTGATGGCGGGGGTGTCGGCGGCGGTGGAGGCCGAGGCCAGCCTGGGCGAGATCGGCGAGGTATTTCGGGAGGTGTACGGCGATTGGAACGTCCCGATCGAGTTCTGACCCCATCGGCCGCGGGGGAGCGGCCGGCCGTGCCCACCGACCCCCCGCCCAACGGTGCACGGATCGTCCTGGCCAAGACCAGTCTCGACGGCCACTGGCGGGGGGTGAGCGTGGTGGCGCGGACCCTGCGCGACGCCGGGTTCGAGGTCGTCCTGCTCGGCATGGTGCGCGGCGAGGAACTCGCCCGCGCCGCCATTGACGAGGACGCCGACCTGGTGGGGCTGAACGTCGGGGGCCGGGTGGAGGTGGCCGAACGCATGGTGGCCACGCTGCGCTCGACCGGCTACGACGGCCCGGTGTTCGCCGGCGGCACCCTGCCCCCCGCCGCCGTGCGCCGGCTCGAGGCCCTGGGGGTCGAGTGCTACCCGCCCGGCTCGTCGCTGGCCGCCATCGAGGCCGCGGCCCGGCGGCTCACCGTCACCGGCCTCGACGCCGAGGGGACTTCGGCCGACTGATGTCGAGATCGGCGGTCCGGCTCCGTCTGAGGGATGCGGGCGGCCACGATGGCCGCCGGGCACCGAGGAGGCGAAGATGGCGAAGTACCTTTTGTTGAAGCACTACCGAGGGGCGCCCCCACCCGTGAACGACGTGCCGATGGACCAGTGGGCGCCCGAGGAGGTCGATGCGCACGTCGGGTTCATGACCGACTTCGCGTCGCGGCTGGAGGCGTCCGGCGAGTTCGTGGACAGCCAGGCGCTGTCGCCCGACGGGCTGTGGGTGCGTTCCGACGGCGAGGGCCGCGCGCCGGTAACCGACGGCCCGTTCGCGGAGACGAAGGACCTCATCGCCGGGTGGATGGTCATCGACGTCGAGAGTGAGCAGCGGGCGATCCAGCTGGCGGCCGAGCTCTCGGCGGCACCTGGTGCCGGCGGCGCGCCGATCCACGAGTGGCTCGAGGTCCGGCCGTTCCTGTCCGGGCCACCGACGGTCACCGAATGAGCGGAGTCGGCGCGCTCGACGCGGCGCGTTTGCGGGCGTTGGTGCCCGAGGTGCTGGCGGCGCTGCTGCGTCGGGGCGCCGACTTCGCATCGGCCGAGGACGCCGTCCAGGACGCGCTGGTCAGGGCGCTCGACGTGTGGCGGCGCGGCGAGCCCGAGAACCCCACCGCGTGGCTGATCACGGCGTCCTGGCGTTCGTTCCTCGATCGCGTCCGGTCGGAGTCGGCGCGCCGCGAGCGTGAGCTACGCGTGGCCGCGCGACCGCCACCGGGGCCCGTGTCGGAGGTCGACGACACGCTGCGGCTGTACTTCCTGTGTGCCAACCCGGTGCTCTCGCCGGCGTCGGCGGTCGCCCTGACGCTGCGCGCCGTGGGCGGTCTCACGACCCGCCAGATCGCCCAGGCCTACCTCGTCCCGGAGGCGACGATGGCGCAGCGCATCAGCCGGGCCAAGCGCGCCGTGGCCGACGTGCGGCTCGACCAGCACGGTGATCTCGACGCCGTGATGCACGTGTTGTACCTCATGTTCAACGAGGGCTACTCGGGCGAGATCGACCTCGCCCCCGAGGCGATCCGGATCGCCGGGCGTCTCACGTCCCTGACCGA
>JBIOZN010000060.1:0-4260 GCA_044871175.1 Acidimicrobiales bacterium
TCGCCCGCGCTTCGCCCACCGACGTCTCGGCGCACCAGGAACACTCGGCGCGGATTCCGCCATATGTGGCGGGATTCGCGCCGAGACGTCCGTCAGCCGCCCCCGGTGAGCGGGTCCGGGGCGGCCAGCGCCGCCTGGATGACCTCGCGGGCGATGGGGGCGGCGATGACGCCGCCGGTGTTGTCGCGCTCCTCGGGCTGGCGCTCGACGAGCACGGCCACCGCCACCCGGGGCGCCTCGGCCGGCGCGTAGGCGATCACCCAGTTGTGCACCGACGGCGGGTCGGTGCCGAGCTGGGCGGTGCCGGTCTTGGCCGCCACCTGCACGCCGTCGATGGCGGCGCGGGTCCCGGTGCCGTCGTTCACCACGGCCACCATCCCCTCGGCCAGGATGGCGGCGTTGGCCGCCGTGAGCGGCGTGCGCCACGGTGCCGGCTGGTAGCGGCGCAGCACCCCGCCCGAGCGGTCACGCACCTCCTCCATGACGTGCGGCGTCAGCACCACGCCCCCGTTGGCGACGCCGGCGGCCACCAGCGCCATCTGCAGCGGCGTGGCCTGGACGTCGTTCTGCCCGAAGGCGGTCTGGGCCAGCTTGGGCGCGTCGTCGGCGAAGGCCTCCACGGGCGGGAAGAAGCTCTCCGCCGGGCGGGGCAGGTCGAGAGGAGGGGCGTCGTTGAAGCCGTACGCCTCCGCGCCCGTGACCATGATCTGGGGGCCGAGGTCGACCCCCATCTGGGCGAAGGAGGTGTTGCAGCTGACCCGGATGATCTCGATGAGGGTGCCCCCGCAGGTGCCCCCGCCGAAGTTGCGCACCGGCCGGGTGGTCTGGGGCGGCGTGTAGCTGTCGGTGACCGGGTACGACGGCGACTCCCGGGTGACGAGCCCCGACGTCAGCCCGGCCGACGCCGTCACGACCTTGTAGGTCGACCCGGGGAAGAAGCGCTCCTGGTACGCCCGGGTGAGCAGAGGGTTGGCGGGGTCGGCCAGCAGCGCCTCGCGCGCCTGGCGCACGGCGTCCATGTCGTGACCGGCCAGGGCGTTGGGGTCGTAGGTGGGGTTCGAGTAGAGCGCCAGGATCCCGCCCGTGCGGGGGTCGAGGGCCACCACCGACCCCCGCCGGTCGCCCAGCTGGTCGCGAGCCACGGTCTGGACGTCGGCGCGCACGGTGAGCACGACGTCGCCCACGTTGGCCTGGTCGTCGAACAGGTTGGCCAGGCCCGACAGCTTCTGGGCGTCGGTCTGGCCGGCCAGCTCGTCGTTGTAGATGCGCTCCACGCCGTCGGTGCCGAACAGGAACGAGAAGTACCCGGTGACCTGGGCCAGCAACGGCCCCTGGGGGTACTGCCGCTGGCGGCGGTACTGGTCGTCGCTGGGCACCGACTCGGCCGCCACCACGCCATCGGCGGTGAGGATCACGCCCCGGTCACGGGTGAAGTCGCGCACGACCTCGCGGTTGTTGTTGGGGTCGTGGTTGTAGTCGTCGGCCTTGACGACCTGCAGCCAGTTGAGCTGGGCGAACAGCACGGCGTAGAGGGCCAGCAGAGCGAGGCCGAGGCGGCGGATCTGGCGGTTCACGCCACTTCGTCCAGGTCGTGGGCGGTGGTGTCGGAGATGCGCATGAGCAGGGCCAGCAGGATGTAGTTGGCCAGGAGCGACGAGCCGCCGTAGCTGACGAACGGCAGTGTCACCCCGGTGAGGGGCACGACCCGCACCACGCCGCCGACGATGATGAACGCCTGCACGCCGAGGATGGTGGTGAGGCCGGTGGCCAGGAGCTTCTCGAACGGCCGCTCGGCCCGCACGGCGACCCGCAGCCCCGCACCGATCATCAGGATGAAGCCGAGCAGCACGGCCGTGCTGCCGAGGAGGCCCAGCTCCTCGCCGATGGCGGCGAAGATGAAGTCGTTCTGCACCAACGGGATGCGGGTGGGGTCGCCCAGGCCGATCCCGGTGCCGGTGATGCCGCCCCAGGCGAGGGCGTACGTGGCCTGCACGAGCTGGAACCCGGTGCCCTGGGCGTCGGCCCAGGGGTCGAGCCAGGTGTCGACGCGGTCCTGCACATGGCCGAATTGGTTCCAGGAGATGAGGGCGCCCACGGCGAACATGACGAGGCCGAGGACCAGGTAGGCGCCCCGCTCGGTGGCCACCCACAGCATCACCACGAACAGAGTGAAGAACAGCAGGGACGAGCCCAGGTCGCGTTCGAACACCATGATCACGAGCGACGTCCCCCAGGCGGCCAGGACGGGGCCGAGGTGGCGGGGCTCGGGCAGCCACAACGGCCCGATGCGCCAGGTCGCCATGGCCAGCAGCTCGCGCCGCTCGACCAGGTAGCCGGCAAAGAACAGGGCGAGGGCGAGCTTGGCGATCTCGCCCGGCTGGAAGCTCCAGCCCCCGGCGTTGATCCAGATCCGGCTGCCGTTGATGTTGCGGCCGATGCCCGGCGCCAGCGGGAGGAGCAACAGCAGCACACCGATCATCGCGAAGGTCCACTTGTACCGCTGCAGGTCACGCACCCGGCGGACCACGAGCAGGGTGAGGACGTAGGCGCCGATGCCGATGGCCGTGTAGAGGGCCTGCAGGCCGGCCAGGTCGGGCTTGACGCGGGCGACGAAGACGTAGCCGATCCCGTTGAGCAGGGTCGCCACCGGGAGGAGCACGGCGTCGGCGCCCGGCGCCAGCCAGCGGGTGGCGAGGTGCGCGACCACGAGCAGGCCGACGACGACACCGAAGAACGGGCCGATGTCGGCGGGCAGCGACGACGTCCGGCCGAGGGCGCCCAGCGTGTAGGCGCCGGCGGTGGCCAGGACACCGAGGACGATGAGGGCGAGCTCGGCGTTGCGCCGGACGGTGGCGATCACGGGCCGGCGGGGGATGTGGGGACCGCGGCGGCTCGGACGGCGATCACGGGACGGCGGGGGGCGCGGTGTCGACCGGGGCCGGCGGCGGTGGAGCCGTCGTGACCACGGCCGCTTCCGGGGGCAGCGTGGTGGGCACGGGCACGGCGGTCGTCGTGGTGGTGGGAGGCAGCGTGGTGGTGGTGGTCGTCGTCGTGGTGGCCGCGGCCACGAGGTTGGCGATGTAGGCCTCGGCCGACGACTGCTGGTCGAAGGTGTAGCCGGCGTCGAGTCGAGCCTGGTCCTCGGGTGGTACCGACGCCCGGGTGAGCGGGTAGGTCGTTTCCACGGTGGGGTCGAGCCACAGCAGGCCCCCCGGACGGCCCTGGTAGAGGGCGACGTTCTCGCCCGCGAACCCGACGAAGTAGTCCTTGCGCCCGTAGTAGCCGATGGCCCCGAGGGCGACCGCGACCACGAGCACCACGGCCGCGATGAGGGCAACGGCCCGGAACGTGAGGCGGCGCCGGGGTCGGCGGTCGGGAGGCGTGGCACGGGCGGGAGCGGCGGCCGCCGCGCCAGGCGCGGCAGCCTCGTCGACCGGTCCGGCGGCAGCCACCGCCGGGAGCGTCCGGGTGGCGTCGGGCGCCGCCCCACCGGCACCTGGCGCAGGGGCGAACGTGTCGTCGGCGGTGACGTCCACCACCACGACGCTGATGTTGTCGTGGCCCCCGCCGTCGTTGGCCATCTCCACGAGACGGTCGGCGGCGAGCTGGGCGTCGGCCTGGCCGGTGAGGACGGCCGTGATGGCGGCGTCGTCGACCTCGTTGAACAACCCGTCGCTGCACAACAGGTAGCGGTCGCCGGGGTAGGGCACGACCTCCCAGCTGTCGATCTCGACGTCGGGCTCGATGCCCAGCGCCCGGGTGACGATGTTGCGGCGGGGGTGGTCCTTGGCCTGGGCGCGGGTGATCTCGCCCGCCTGCACCAGGTCCTCCACGTAGGAGTGGTCGCGCGTGATCTGCAGCAGGCGCCCGTCCTGCACGACATAGCCCCGGCTGTCGCCGACGTTCACGACGACCAGGCGCTCCTCACCGCCGATGGTGACGAGGGCGACAGCGCACAGGGTGGTGCCCATGCCGCGCAGGTCCTCCTCGGCCAGGGAGCGCTCGAACACGGAGCGGTTGGCCTCACGGACGGCGCCGACGAAGGCCTCCAGGCTGGGCCGGCCGGTGCCGCCCCCGGCCGGCGGGGGCACGGCCGCGACGAGGGCGTCGAGCGCCACCCGGCTGGCGACATCGCCGGCCGCGTGGCCGCCCATGCCGTCGGCCACCGCGAACAGGTAGTGCTCGTCGAGACAGAGGTAGCAGTCCTCGTTCTTCTTGCGGCGCTGGCCGGTGTCGGTCTGACCCACGGCGCTGATCAGA
>JBIOZN010000061.1:0-11609 GCA_044871175.1 Acidimicrobiales bacterium
ACATACGACGCGAAAGTGACCCATCGCTCGGGGGGGCGGGCGGAGGGCGGGGCCGGCCGGGGCGCCGTTACCCTGCACGGTGATGGCGGGCCCTTCCTCACTGCGCCCGCCCGTGCCGGGCACCCACCTGCCGCCGCCGCGCCCGGTCGTCTCCATGGTGACGGCCAGCGACCTCGACTCGGACCGCCGGGCGCGCGACCTGGCTCGCATGAAGCGCCGGGCCACCAGCCTGCTGCTGGCCATGACGGTGGTGTTCGTCATCGCCCACCTGCTCGAGGACCGCTGGGGCTGGCTGGGCTACGTCCGGGCCACCGCCGAGGCGGCCATGGTGGGCGCCCTGGCCGACTGGTTCGCGGTGACGGCACTGTTCCGCCACCCGCTCGGGCTGCCCATCCCCCACACGGCGATCATCCCCCGCCGCAAGGACCAGATCGGCGAGAGCCTGGGCGAGTTCATCCAGTCCAACTTCCTGGCCGGCCCGGTGCTGGCCGAGAAGCTGCAGAGCCTCCACGCCGCCCGTCTCGCCGGCGAGTGGCTGGCCCAGCCCGAGCACGCCCGGCGCCTGGCCGCCAACGCCGGCGCCGTCATCACGGGCATGACCGAAGTGCTGCGCGACGAGGACGTGCAGGCCGGCCTCGAGCACGCCGTCGTCACGCGCCTGCGGGCCACCGAGGCCGCGCCGCTCGTCGCGCGTGCCCTCGAGGTGGCCCTCGAAGGCGGCCACCAGCAGGCCCTGCTCGACACCGCCCTGCGGGGCATCGACCAACTGCTGGACGACAACCGCGACCTGTTCCGCGCCCGCTTGGGGCAGCAGTCGCCGTGGTGGGTGCCCGAGCCCATCGACGACCGGGTGTTCAAGAAGGTGTTCGAGGGGATGAAGGGGTTCCTGGCCGAGGTGGCCGCCGACCCCGACCACGAGCTGCGCCACCAGCTCGACACCCGCCTGGGCGACCTGGCCAAGCGGCTGCGCACCGACCCGGACATGATCGCCAAGGGCGAGGAGCTGAAAGAGGAGCTGCTCGCCCATCCCTCGGTGCGGGCGTGGTCGTCGTCGCTGTGGGCCAACCTCAAGTCCGCGCTGGTGGAGCTGGCCGACGACCCCGACTCCGACTTGCGGCGCCGCATCGAGGACGCCCTCCTCAGCGCCGGCCGCTCACTGCGCGACGACCCCGCGCTGCAGGCCAAGGTCGACCGCTGGGTGGCGGGAGCGGTGGAGTACCTCGTCGACCAGTACCGCCACGACATCGCCGACCTCATCTCCACGACCGTCGCCCACTGGGACCCCGAGGACACCAGCCGGCGCATCGAGCTGCAGGTGGGGCGCGACCTCCAGTACATCCGCATCAACGGCACCGTGGTCGGCGGCCTGGCCGGGCTGGCGATCTACACCCTCGCCCAGTTCCTCTGAGAGGCCCCCACCAACAAGCGGCCTGTGGCCGGCGGGTCGGCACCTGTACACGAACCCGGCCGTGGTCGTCGATCGCGACACGGCCGACGCCCAGGCCGGGCGTGCCCCCCTCGGGACGCTTCAGTCCGGGATCTGCACCGCCGAGGTGCAGATCCCTGACCGGAAGCAGCCTCGCCGGGGGCCCGCGCCTCCGGCGGCGGGTTCAGTCGCGGATGAAGTACAGGTTGTCGTAGCCGTAGCGGGCCCGGGGACGGTGGGGCCGCAGGTCGCCGTCGAACTCCCAGGCGCGGTAGCCGTGCGCTTCGAGGAACCGGATGCACTCGACCGTGGCCGGCGAGGCCATGCCCTCGTAATCGCCCGTCTCCACCGACAGCATCGGGCCGCCCCGCTCGAGGGTGCGCCGCAGGCCGTGCAGGATGTCGAGCTCGGCCCCCTCGGCGTCGAGCTTGACGAAGTGGGGCAACACGTCACGGCGTTCGCAGTACTCGTCGAGCGTCGTGCAGGGCACGGGATACGTCTGCGCCCGCAGAGTTCGGCGCTCCTCGGCGGGGACGCGAGCGGTGGGCAGGGCGGTGTTGAGCGCCGAGTGACGCCGACCGAAATCGTGGAAGGTGATCGGGCCGTCAGCGGCGCCGACGGCGATGTGCTCGGCGTGCGCACCGGGCACCCCGGCGAGGTTGGCGGCGAGGAGTCGGAAGGCGTCGCGCCCGGGCTCGAAGGCCACCACCCCCCCGCCGGGGCCGACGAGGTCGGCGGCGATCAGTGCGTGGTAGCCGTACTGGGCACCGACGTCGAAGAACACCATGCCCGGACGGAGGTAACAGAGGAGGACCCGCGTCAGGGACGGCTCGATGAAGCCGTGCCGGTAGAGCTGGGTGCCGACGATCTCGGGCACCACGACACGCATCCGTCGCCCGGTGAACAGCCGGCAGGTGACCTCGGTCGGCCCGATCGCGCGCCCCGCAACCGTGCGTAGGAACCGTCCGGGCTGCGCCACCCCGGGCCGGCGGGTCGCCGCCTCGGCGGCGTCAAGGGCGCCCGCCAGGTCGCGCCGAGTGACCTCGTGGGGACCGCGGCTGGAGGCGCCGGACATGGCGTCAGCCTCGACCATCGACGGCCTTAGCCTCGCATCGTGCTGCTGCTGGTTCGTCACGGGGAGACGGCGGCCAACGCCGCCGGGCTCCTCCTCGGGCGCGCCGACCCTCCGCTGACCGATCTGGGGTGTCACCAGGCGGCCACGCTGGCCCGGGTGCTCCCCCCGCCGACCCGGCTCATCTCGAGCCCGCTGGCGCGCGCTCGGGCCACGGCGGCCGCGCTGGCCGACGTGCGGAACGTCGAAGTGGAGATCGACGACCGCTGGATCGAGCTCGACTACGGCGATTGGGACCAGCTACCGGCGGCAGCCGTCGGGGCGGCGGCGTGGGACCGCTGGCGCTGCGACCCCAGCTTCGCGCCACCGGGCGGCGAGTCGCTCCGCCAACTCGGCGCCCGTGTCCGGGCCGCCTGTGCTCCGATCCGGGCGGCGGCCGCGGCCCACGACGGCGTGGTGATCGTCGTGACCCACGTCAGTCCCATCAAGGCCGCCCTGGCCTGGGCCCTCGGTGCCCCCGACGAGGTCGCCTGGCGGATGTTCGTGGAGGACGCCAGCGTGTCCCGCATCGACATCACCGCCCACGGTCCGGTCGTGCGCTGGTTCAACCGCCACCCGACGCCAACGCTCGCAGGGCCGTGAAGAACGCGGTCGCGGTGTCCTCCCATTTGGGGAGGAGAGCGCCCCGCCGGGCGGCCGCCATCTGCAACCGGCCCCGCCACCCGTCGTCGGTGGCCAAGCGGTACAGGGTGGCGCCGAGGGCGGCCACGTCACCGGGGGCGAGCAGCAAGCCCTCGCGCCCGTCGGCGATGAGGTGCGGGAGGTTGCCGGCGCGCCACCCGACGACGGGAAGCCCGGCGGCCAACGCCTCCCCGTACACCGTGCCGTAGGGCTCGCGGTAGCTGGGCAGGACGAACGCGTCGGCCCCCCGGTAGAGCGCCGCCACCTCCGACCGGGACACCGCACCGTGCACCACGACCCGGCCGGCGAGGTCGGGCGCCTCCAGCCGCGCCCGGACCTGGGCGGCGTAGCCGGGTTCGGCGTCGTCGCGTCCGGCCAGGTGCAACGTGGCGAGGTCGGCGGGGAGGCCGGCGTAGGCGTCCAGGAGCTCGAGGGTGCCCTTGCGGGCCATCCAGTTCCCGACACTCAAGAAGGCGGCCCGGCGGCCACCCCGCAGATCGGGAGCGAGCGCCGGAAGCGCAGCCACGTCGCATCCGGGAGGAACGACACGGACCCGGTCGGCGGGCAGCCCGTGGCCGGCGACCAGTTCGTCGGCCAAGGCCGCGCTGGCCGCCATGAGGAGGGCGCAGCGGTGGTAGCAGGCGCGGTCGAGGCGAGCCTGGGCGACCCGCCAGAGCGACCCGTGATCGATCCCGCCGGGAGGCTGATGGAGGATGGCGGCCAGCGGTTGGCGCGGTCGGCGAGCGGCCGCCCACGGTGCCACGCGGGCGGCGGCGATGCTGTCGACGAGGACGACGTCGCCCGCGAACCCGGCCCACGGCGGACGCGACCAACGGGCGGCGACGAAGTCGACTCGGGCCTCATGCGCAGGGGCGGCCTCGGCCATGCGACGGTGGTACAGATAGCCACCGGTCAGCTGCTCGGGTGAGCCGAGCGTCACGAGGGAGACGACGAGCATCCACGTTCTCCACGTCGCCCCCACCGCCTTCGGCCGTCAGGGGCTGTTCGGTGGCGGCGAACGGTACCCCCTCGAGCTCGCCCGGGCGACGGCCGGCCTCGAGGGCGTCACCTGCGAGTTGGTGACGTTCGCCTCGCCGTACGGGATGTTGGCTGGCACGGGCGCCGGGGGCGCAGTTCGTGACGTGGGTGCCCATGCCGACGGCCGCCTGCGCGTGCGCGTCCTCACGCCGGTCGCCCATTGGCGCCATCACCCGGCCCACCCCCTGGTGCCCGCGTTGCCGGGCGCGCTCGACGGGGCCGACATCGTCCACACCCACCACCTGCACAGCGCACCCAGCCGACTGGCGGCGCTGACCCGGCGGCTCCAGCGCCGCCCCGTGGTGGTCACCGACCACGGCCTGGCCGGCAGTGATTGGTTCGGTCTGCTCCCTCGGCTGTTCGACCGTCTGCTGGCGGTGTCGCACTACTCGGCGTCCGTGCTGGGGTTCGGGCCGGCCAGGACGCGCGTCATCTACGGCGGGGCCGACCCCGTCCGCTTCGCCCCCGACCCCGACCCCGCCGCACCCCGCCGCGGCGTCCTGTTCGTCGGCCGCCTCACGCCCCACAAGGGCGTCGATCGGCTGCTGAGCGCCCTCCCCCGCGACGCCGCTCTCACGGTCGCCGGCACTCCCGGCCACGACCGCGACCCGCCCGAGCGCGACTACCCCGCCCTCCTGAGGCGCCGGGCGGCGGGGCGGGACGTGCGCTTCCTGACGGGCGTCGATGACGACGCCCTGGCGGCGCTGTACCGGCGGGCGGCCGTCGTCGCCGTCCCTTCGGTGGATGTCACCTGCTACGGCCGTTCGATCGCCGTCTCCGAGCTGCTCGGGCTCAGCACCATCGAGGCCATGGCCAGCGCCACTCCCGTCGTCGCCAGTCGCCTGGGCGGGCTGACCGAACTGGTGGTGGACGGCGAGACCGGGTTCCTGGTGGCGCCGGGCGACGGGAAGGAGCTGCACGACCGCCTGGCCGAACTGTTGGCCCATCCCGGCCGAGCCCGCCGCATGGGGAACAATGCCCGTTCGCTCGTGCTCGAGCGCTACACCTGGGGTCACTGCGCCCAGCGCTGCGTGGGCGCGTACCGGGACCTGGCCGCCTCGGCCACCTCGGACAGGTCAGATGACGGGCGCGGCGTACCCGCCATAGGCCACCGGTGACTCCCACACCCGCACGGTCAGCCGCTCGCCGCCCCCCTTGTGCACGGCGTCGGCCAGCGCGCCGTGGGCCCAGCGGGCGAAGACCTCGACGGTGACGGCCTCGGCGTCCTCGGGCTGGATGACCTCCAGGTTGACGTCCCGCACGACCTCGACCGCCTGGGCCAAGGCGGCCTCGAGCACGTCGAGGTCGCACACCATGCCCCGCTCGTCGAGCTCGTCGCGTTCGACGACGACCTCGAGGCGATAGTCGTGGGCGTGGAGCTCGCCCTCGGGGCCTTCCATCCCGGGCATGACGTGGAAGGCGCGCACCTCCTTGGACGTCCCCACCAGGTACATCGGCTACTCATAGCACAGCGCCGCGTGCAGCAGCCCGTCCTGGCGGCCGGCCAGGGCGGCGAAGGCCTCGGGCGCCCGGTCGAACGGGAGCGTGTGCGTGGCGAGGGCCTCCAACGGCAGGACGGGAAGCAACGCCGAGACGGCGACCCGGCGCCGCTCGACGCTCCAGCGCTCGCGCTGGTGGGCGGGAATGCTGGACACCTGGGTGCTGCGGATCGTGAGCCGGCGCCGGTGGAACTCCGCCCCCAACGGGAGGCTCACCTCCTTGGTGCCGTACCACGACGCCACGAGGACGGTGCCTTCGTGGGCCAGCAGCGGAAGGACGAGGCCGAGCACGGCGGGGTTGCCGGTGACCTCCACCGCCAGGGGCACACCGTGCTCGGCCCCCCGTGCGGCCAGGGCGGCGGGGAGGTCGTCGGGGCTCACGGCGTCGACGCCCGCATCGGCGGCGACGGCGCGCCGCCACGCCTGGGGCTCGACACCCACCACACGCGCTCCCGCTCGCCCCAGCAGGACGGCGGTGAGCAAGCCGACGGCGCCGAGCCCGAACACCACCACCAGCTCCTCCAGGCGGCACCCGGTGTCGAGCGTGATCTGCAGGGCGGTCTCCACCAGCGGGAACAAGGTGGCCAGGCGTGGCGTCACGCCGGCCAGCGGCACCAGGTCGTGGGGGGCGGCCACGAAACGGTCCTGGTGGGGATGGAGGGCGAAGACCAGGGCGCCCTCATCGAGATGGCCGAGCTCCGAGCGGTTCGCTTCGACCCGGCCCACGCAGCTGTAGCCGTAGCGGAACGGGTACCGGAACGTACCGCCGAGCGCGCCGATCGTCTCGTCGAGGGGCAGGTCGGGATCGATCTCGCCCCGGTAGGCCAGGAGCTCGGTGCCGGCGCTGATCCCCGAATAGAGGGTGCGCACCAGGACTTGACCGTCGTCAGGAGGGGAAAGCTCGCCGGCACGCACCTCCACCTGCCCCGGGCCGACGTACCAGAGAGCGCGCGCCTGCACGATCGCTATCCTGCCCCCCGCCGCGCCGGCGGGGTCGGGAGGGGCACATGACCGTGCAGGAGATGGTTCGGGTGCCGCTGCCCACGCCCATGGGGCTGTTCGAGGCGCGCGCCTTCCAGCTCCCCTCGGGGCAGGTGTACCTGGCCCTCGTCATGGGCGATGCGGGCGACCGGGACGGGCAGGCCGACGGCGCCGGGCCCGGCGACGACGTCCTCGTCCGGTTGCATTCCGAATGCCTCACCGGCGATGCCCTCGGCTCGTTGCGCTGCGACTGCGGCGTGCAGCTGCGCCTGGCGCTGCGCATCATCGCCGCCCACGGGCAGGGCGTCCTCGTGTACGCCACCGGCCAGGAAGGGCGGGGCATCGGCCTGGTGAACAAGCTGCGCGCCTATGTCGAGCAGGACCTGGGCGCCGACACGGTCGACGCCAACGTCCGGCTGTCGCTACCGGTCGACAACCGCTCGTACGGCGACTCGGCGGCCGTGCTCCAGCGCCTGGGCATCCGGTCGGTGCGCTTGCTGACCAACAACCCCAGCAAGGTGCAGGGGCTGCGCGCCGCCGGGATCGCGGTACACGAGATGGTGCCCTTGACCACGGCCCCGCACAACCGCAACCGGGCCTACCTCCGCGCCAAGGAGCGGCGGCTGGGCCACGTGACGCCCGCCGGCCCCCCGCTGGCCGACGCCTGGACCGACGGCGTGCCCGAGTCGGTCGACGCCACGCCGCTGGTCGGTGAGATCCGTCCTCCCGCCGACCGGCCCTACGTGGTGTTGAAGTTCGCCCAGACCCTCGACGGGCGCATCGCCACGGCGACGGGCGACTCGAAATGGATCAGCGGTGAGGCCGAACGCCGGGTGTCCCATGCTCTGCGGGCGGCGTGCGACGGCGTGCTGGTGGGCATCGGCACGGTGCTGCAGGACGATCCCCAGCTCACCGTGCGCATGGTGGCGGGCACGTCGCCCATGCGCCTCGTGCTGGATTCCACGCTGCGCATCCCGAGCACGGCCAAGGTGCTCGGCCCGGAAGCGGCCACCACCATCATCACCAGCGAGCGCGCCGCCCACGAGCGCCGCACCGGGCTGGCCGGGCCCGGCGTGCGCGTAGAGGTCGTGCCGCCCGGGCCCGGAGGCGTCGACCTCGCCGTCGCGCTGCGCCGGCTACGCGAGGCCGGCATCACCACCGTCCTGGTCGAAGGCGGCGGCAAGGTGATCACGTCGATGCTGGCCCAGCGGGTCGTCGACCGCCTCGTCGTCGGCATCGCCCCGCTGATCATCGGCGCCGGTACGGACGCGGTCGGGCGCCTGGGCGTCGACCGGGTGGTCGACGGGATCCGGTTGGTCAACCGATCCGTGTACGACGCCGGCGAGGACGTGCTCGTAGCCGGAGACATCGCTCCGTAGCTCGCGCCGGCGCCCGTCGAGTCCTTCCGTCGGGTCGCCGATGCCGGCGCGCCACGGGCTTCGTTAGTGTGGCCGTCCATGGCCCTGCGCTCGAAGGACGACTATCTCGCCGCACTCCGTGACGACCGCGTGCTCTTCTACCGGGGCCGTCGGATAGACGATGTCACCACAGTGCCGGAACTGCGCGTCGCCGTCGACCATGCCGCCCTCGACTACACCCTGGCCGAGGACCCGGCCCACCGCGACCTGGCCGTCGCCAAGGATCCCGATACCGGTGAGGACTACAGCGCCTATTACCGGATCCCGCGTTCGGCCGACGATCTCCTGGCGCGCTCCAAACTCATCGAGGCGACGACGGCGGCGGGCGGCACGATGGTGACGCTCATCAAGGAGATCGGCACCGACGCGCTCTTCGCCCTGCAACGTGTCCTCCAGGGCGAGGCCCTCGAGCGCGCCCGCGCCTTCTACCGCCACTGCAAGGACGGCGACCTCGCCGTCGCCGTGGCGCAAACCGACGTCAAAGGCGACCGTTCGCTCGCCCCGTCGGCCCAGCCCGACCCCGACCTCTATGTCCGCGTCGTCGACCAGAGCGATCAAGGCATCGTGGTGCGGGGCGCCAAAGTGCACACGTCGATCAGCGCCAACGCCGACGAGGTCATCGTCCTGCCGACGCGGGCCATGGGCGCGGATGACGCCGATTACGCCGTCGCCTTCGCCGTTCCGATCGCCACGCCCGGCCTCGAGCTGTACATCTCGTCGTACGCGGCGGGCGAGCGGGGCTCATTCGAGTTCCCCCTGTCGAGCCGGCACAAGATGCTCGAGACGCTCACCGTCTTCAACGACGTCTTCGTCCCCTGGGACCGTGTCTTCGCGTGCCGGGAACCGGCCGTGGCCGCCCCCTTGGCGCTCACCTTCGTCGAGTACCACCGCTTCACCGCGGTGTCGTACAAGCTGCCGCTGGTGGACGCCCTCGTGGGTGCCGCCATCGAGATCGCCGAGATGAACGGGGTCGCCAAGGCCGGCCACGTCCGCGACAAGGTGACCCATCTCATCGCGTACGCCGAGACGGTGCGGGGTCTCATCGAGTTGGCCGCCCAGCGCTACCGGGTGGGCCAGGACGACATCGCCTACCCCGACCCGATGACCACCAACATCGCCAAGTTCACCTTCGCCACCCGCTACCACGAGGCGTTGGAGCTCGTGCAGGACTGCGCCGGGGGCCTGCTCGTCACCGGCTTCGGCGACGACGACTGGGACAGTCCCGAAGTGCGGCCCATCCTCGAGAAGTACTTCCGGGCCAAGACGGCCGCCGAGGCCCGGCTGCGGATGATGCACCTCATCTCCGACCTCACCGCCCGCGACTTCGCCGGTTACCACGCGGTGCTGGCCGTCCACGCCGAGGGATCGATCGAGGCCGAGAAGATGCAGATCCTGCGGGCCTACGACGCCTCGCGCGCCACCAGCTACGTCCGCCGCCTCGCTCGCATCGACAACTGAGCCGGGCCGGCGCCGGCCGGCGCTGCCGTCGGCGGGTTTGCCTCCGCTTGCCGAGGCGACGGTTGCGAGGGCAGGGTCAGGGCGATGGCCGCGGCCGCGCCCAGCGTCACCGCCGCGGCCAGCATGGTGAGCGTGAAGCGGTCGGTGACGTCGGCCAGCCACCCGCCGACTTGGGGCCCCAACGCCTGGGCGAGCCCGAAGGCGACGGTCACGGCGGCGAAGGCGGCAGGGAACTCCCGGGGCGGCGACCGGTCGGCCAGATAGGCGGCAACCACGGTGACGATGCCGGCGAACAGCACGCCGAACGCGCCCACGGCCACCGCCACCCACGGTTCCGCGTAGGTGAGCAGCTGCAGCGGACAGGCGGCGGCCCCGGCGTAGCCGACGACCAGGGCGCCCCGGCGCCCGATGTGATCGGACAGCCGCCCGAGGGCGACGCCGCCCACCATCGCGCCCACGCCCAGGATGGCGTAATCGTTGGCCGCGTGGCCGCTGGCGAAACCGCCGTCGTCCTGCACGGCGGCGGCGATGTAGGTGATGAACACGATGTAGCCGAAACCGAACAGCAGATAGGCCAGCGAGTGGGCCCGCCAGCCGGGGACGGCGCGCAGCGCCGACAGACGCGGCCGCCCCACGCCGCCGGTGCGCACGTGGCGCACACCGATCCATGCGAGCACGGCCACGCCCGCCGCGATGCCCGCTTGGATGACCCACACCCAGCGCCATCCGCTCGGCCCCCACCAATGGCTCGACCAGCGGGCGAGTTGCCCGCCGATCACCATCCCGACACCCACGCCGCCGGTGACCACACCGATCGCCAGGCCGATCCGAGCGGGCGGCACGACGGCGCGCGCGATGGCGGGCGCCGACACGAAGACGGCGGCCCCGCCGATCCCGGCCAGCGCCATCCCGAAGGCGAGCGCGCCCAGGCCCGGGGCCAACGCCAGGATCAGCATGGCCACCGTCGACAAGACCGTGCCGACGGCCAGGATGTGCGCCACCGGCCGCCGCAGCGACACCACCATCACGGCCACCGCCCCGACCAGGTAGGCGGCCACGTTGGCGGTGCCGAGGAAACCCGCCCCCCCGTACGAGCCGATGAGGTCGCGCTTCATCGCCGGCAACAGCGCAGGGAACGAGAAGCGCCCGAACCCCTGGGCGACACCGCTGGCGGCGGCCACGATGAGCACGACGCCCCACGACCCTGCGCCGTCATCCCTGTCCTCCCGCCCCCTGCGGCCCACCTCCGCACGGTACGCCCCGGCGCGGTCGCGGTTGTCGAGCCAGGGCCATCCGGAGTCGCACCGACGACGCCCGGCCGCCAGACTGTTCACGTGGCCACTGCGAAGACCTCGACTGTGCTCGAACCGACCGACGAGTACTCCCACGACCCTGGCGACGCCCCCAACTACAACGAGTCGATGTACTTCAACGCCTTCGATCTGCAACGGGAGATCGGGGGCTGGTTCCGGATCGGCAACCGCGTCAACGAGGGCTACGCGGAGATGAGCGTCTGCCTCTACCTCCCCGGTGGTCGCGTCGCGTTCATGTTCGCCCGCCCGCACATCACCACCAACGACGCCCTCGACGCCGGGGGGTTGCGCGTCGACGTGGTGGAGCCACTGGCGCGTCTGCGTGTGGCCTACGAGGGCGAGGTGGTCGTGCTCGCCGAGCCCGAGCAGATGGTCGATCCGCGCCGCGCCTTCCGGGAGAACCCCCACGCGCCGGCCCGTGTGGTCCTCGACTTCCGCGGCGTGTCTCCCGTGTGGGGCGGCAAGCCGGTGCGCGCCGACGGGTCCGAGCTCGAGGTCGACCCGACGCAATCGTTCGCCACGGCCCACTACGAGCAGCACATGGCGGTCAGCGGCACGATCACCGTGGGCGACGAGACGTTCACCCTCGACGGCCTCGGTCTGCGCGACAAGTCCTGGGGGCCGCGGTACTGGCAGGCCATCGCCTGGTACCGGTGGCTGCCGATGGTGTTCGGCGACGACTTCGCCATGATGCTCACCGTCCAGGGCCGCGGCGAGGACGGG
>JBIOZN010000062.1:0-2661 GCA_044871175.1 Acidimicrobiales bacterium
AAGGTGAGGCCTTCCCACTCGACCAGCTCATCGAGATGGGTGCGCATCACCCGGAAGATGCGCAGGCTGCCATCCAAGGCGTCGGCCAGCGGGGGGATCGACACGCTCAGCCGGGCCGCCTTGCCCAGCACGTGCTGCACCTGGATCGGTGTCTCCAGATCCAAGCTGGCCCCGACGGCGGTCAGCATGCGCTCCACGCTGTGGCGCAGCTCGGCCTCGCTGGTCGGCTGGTCGTCCACCTCCAGTCGGCCGTCCCGGCGAAACGCCGACACCGTCGAGCCCTTGAACACCACCTCGTCGGCCCGCTCGGGGTCGTGCAGATAGCGGTCGAACGGCCCGTAGGAGGTGATGGAGCGGAACAACCGGCCCGCCACCTGGGATGGGTCCTTGAGCCGGGGCCCGGCAGTGCCCGACCCGGCCCGCCGCTGGTAGTCCTCGATCCGCTCGACGATCACCGCCCGTACCGCCGGTGGTCGTCGGGGGCCAGCTGGCGTTCGCGAATCACCTCCAAGGCGGCGGCCCGCAACGTCTCGTACACGTCCCCGTCAGCCCGCTCGCCCACCACCGACCCCACCAGGCGATGGCTGCCCGACACACCTGCCATGCCGGCGGCGAGATCGCCGAGGGACACGTGCTCGCCGGTGCCGCTCACCGGGTCAGCTCCCCGGCGGCCACGCTGTCGAGCGTGCGGGACAAGCGGGTCATCGCTTTGGTGAACGCGCCCGCGCCGACCAGCGTCGCCTCCCAGTCGGCCCGGGCGACTCGAGCGTCGAAGGGAACGATCTCGAACCCGGCCACCCGGGCCCCGAGGGCGTCGCCCAACTGCTCGCGCAACTCCGCCACGGGCAACGCCCCTCGCGGTGCCTTGTTCAGCGCCACCGTGAGGGGCCAGTCGACGGGCCGGTCGAGCTCGGCTATCCAGTCACAAAAGCGCAGCACCCCCCGAGGCGTCGCCTCGCACACCCCGACCACCGTGCCGGTCACGCCCAGCAAATGGCGGGACACCGCGTAACGGGGCACCCACCGGGACAAGTCCTCCACCACCGGTCCCGTGCACACCACCACCCGGGCCCACTGCTGGGAGGCCAGCACCACCAGCTGCTCCACCTCGACGGGCACTAGCCGGGGCCAGTCCCGCACCGCCGCTAGCCCCACCACCACGTCGAACGGCACCCGGGCTCGCCCGTCGGCGGGCACCGCCAGGGAGGCGGTCAGGCCGTCGGGGCCCTCGGCCCGCACCCGCTCCAGCGCGGTCAACACATGGGGATGGACGGCCAAACCCAAACGGCGCGCCACTCCGGGCGAGGACTCGTTGGCGTCGACCACCAGCATGCTGGTTCCACCGGCCTCCCAGGCCGCGGCCAACCCCAGCGCCACCTCACGGGCGCCGGCACCCGGCGGACCGCCCACGACCACGGTGTGTCCGGTGGCGATGGCGGGCACGTCCAAGTCGGCCACCAGCGACGCGAACTCGGCGTCCACCCCCGACAGCGCCTCGGGCGGTCGCAGCCGCAACAGCAGCACCACCATGTCGGCCGCCGACATGGCGTCTTCCACCATGTGCTCCACCCCCAGGCGCACCAGCCGGTCCCGGCTGTCAGGCAGCCGCCGGTCGAACACGCCCACCAGCGTGCGACCGCGGGCCCGTACGGCGGCCACGAACGTCGGGGTCAGCCACGGTGTCGTCTCGTGCACCACCACCACCGACACGTCGGCATCCAACGCGGCCCGGTCATCGCGCACCAGCTCCACGTCCATCTCCGCCACGTGGTCGACCACGAAGCGGTGCAACGCCTGCGACCAGGAGCCCGGCGCCAGCACCACCGCCACCCGGAACACGCTCACCCTCCGGCCGCCGTGGTCGGCACCATCAGCGCCGGAACCGCGGGCGCCGCCGGCGGCGGAGCGCCCGTCGAGCGGACCGCCGTGAGCTCACCGTCATGGAGTGCCGCCGCCACCGCCAGCGCCTGCTGGTCGTCCACCACCACGCTCAACACCAGATCCCCCGACCCCGCCGACACAATCCCCCCGCCACCGCTCGACGAGCGTCCGATCACCTCCGCCCCCACCAGCACATAGCGGGCACCGTCATCACCGGCCTGGATCACATCGATGCGGTCACCCACCTCGATCCTGCCGTCGGCCGCCTGCTCGGCCGCCAGCGGGATCGACATCACCCGCTGTCCGGCCCCCGCCGGCCCCGAACCTACGGCCGCGTCCACCAGCGGCTCGCCCGCCAACACCGTCCGGATCGCCACCAGCCCACCGGACTCCAGGCGGTCGGCACGAACCAGCCCGGCGGCGAACGGCACCGACGCCGGTACCTCCGTCAACCGCACCAGGTCGGGCGTCAACTGCGTTCCCGCCGGAATGTCGCGGGCAGCCACCGCCACCGTCACCGTCGCCCGCCGATCCTGCAGCGCGGCGGCGATCAGCACGAACGTCAACAGACTTGCACCCACCGCCAGCAGGTTCCGGCCCGTCAGCCGCTCCCGGACCGACCGGGTCCGCCGCCGGCCAGGGCGCCGAGGGATCGTCGCAGTCCGCTCCGCCGACGATGTGCTAGTGGCCATCCGCGGCTCCTGTTGGAAGAACGCGCACACGCGCGCGACGACGGGCAGGGGAGCGGTCGCACGGCCAACGACCGCGAGACACAGCGGT
>JBIOZN010000063.1:0-2017 GCA_044871175.1 Acidimicrobiales bacterium
CGAGACCATCAAGTACGCGAGCAACGCGTTCCTCGCCACAAAGCTCTCGTTCGTCAACGCGGTGGCCGCGATGTGCGAGGCCGTGGGCGCCGACGTGAACGACGTCGTGCTGGGCATGGGCTACGACAAGCGCATCGGCCACGAGTTCCTCAAGCCGGGCCCGGGCTGGGGCGGCAGCTGCTTCCCCAAGGACACCAAGGCCCTGGTCCGTATCGCAGAAGACGCCGGCTACGACTTCAGCCTCCTGCGGGGCGTCATCGACGTGAACGTGGAGCAGCACCAGCGCGTGGTCGACAAGATCCGGACCGCCGCCGGCGGGTCGCTGCGAGGCGTGCGGGTGGCGGCCTGGGGGTTGACGTTCAAGGGCCGCACCGACGACCGGCGCGACTCCCCCGCCCTGGCCGTGATCAGCCGGCTGCAGGACGAGGGGGCCGACGTGGTCGCCTTCGACCCCACCGTCACCCAGCCCGTCGACGGCATCGGCTTCGCCGCCGATCCCTATGGCGCGTGCGAGGGCGCCGAGGTGCTCACCGTGCTCACCGACTGGGACGAGTTCCGTTGGCTCGACCTCACCAAGGTCGCCGACGCCATGCATGGCACCGCCATCGTCGACGCCCGCAACCTGCTCGACCGGGCCGAGGTGCGGCGCATGGGCTTCGACTACGTCGGCATCGGCCGCTGATCGCTCGGCCGCGCCGGCGCGTCAGCGGTAGTTGATGAAGCCGGGGTCGGTCCAGGTGCGCTGGGCCAGATAGCTCTGCACGTCGGCGATGTACTGGCGGGCGGGATCGGTGTACCACCGGCCCGCAAACCACCGCCCGACGCAGCCCCAGACGTCGCCGGCGCCGTACGTGGCGCCCCGGTCCACCGTGTTGAGCCACGTCTCCTGGCCCTCGTAACAGGCGCGCCAGACGGCGTAGGCCACGTCGAGGTTGTAGGCCGACGACGCGGCGGCGTCGTTGATCGCAGCCCGCATGTAGGGAGTGCGGACCTGCATGAGCCCGATCGACTCCGGGCACTGGCCGGGGCGGCCGTCGACGCGGATGGGGTGCCCCGGCGCGCAGTCGGCCGGGTTGGTGGTGAAGTCACCGGCGCTCGACTGGACCCAGTAGGACTCCTTGGCCACCTGGGCGCGGACGATGTCGGCCTCGATGCCCCACTTGCACGCCGTCCACTGGATGATCTCGTCGGTCGTCCCCACGAAGTTCCCGGTGACGCGTGCGTAGGTGGGCAACGACGTGTCGCCGAGCGGGTGGCCGCGGGTCTCGTTGAACCCGGCGTTCTGGGGGCGCACCTCGCCGGCGGGCGCGACCCGGGCGGCGCAGGCGGCGTCGCCCGGCAGGGCCGAGCCGGGGGGCAGGGTGCCGCTGGGCGGCGCGTCGGGCGGGGGCGCCGGCCGATCGGGCCCACCGGTGAGCCAGCCCACGGCGTCGACGACGACGTCGACCGGCGTGCCGTACCCCGTGTACACGCCCAGGCAGAGGGTGCCATCGCCGGCCAGGCCGACCAGGGCGAGGTTGGACCGCAGCAGACCGGGCCGCAGGTTCAGCACCGACGTGTGCGGCTGGGGCTGGTCGCATGGCCACGCGGTGAGGTAGCCGTCCTCTTGACCACCGGTGACGGTGATCGTGACGAGTGCGGCGGCGGCGTCGTTCGGCACGCCGGCGCGGCCTGCCGCCCGCAGCACCACCGGCGCGCCGGGGCGAGCGGGGCCGGCGGCCCAGCCGAACCCGGTGCGGGTGTCGAGCAACCGGTTCGGCCCCTGCAGCCGCACGTTCCCGCCGGCGCTCGACCAGCCGAAGACGTCCACGACCACGTCGGTGTCGACGTGGGAGAACAGGCACACGTCCCCGGCCGAGAGCGGCACGACAGTGAAGGCGGGCACGATGTCGCCCGCCCGGTAGTTGGCGGTGGAGGCGAGCGGCCGGGAACCGCACGGATAGACGGTGACGTAGCCGTCGCCGGCCGGGTCGACGACGGTGACGTTGAGGGCGGCGGCCGGCGCGCCGGACGGGAT
>JBIOZN010000064.1:0-7086 GCA_044871175.1 Acidimicrobiales bacterium
GGGCGCCGGCCGGGGACGCCGGGCGCCGGCCGGGGACGCCGGGCGCCGGCCGGGGACGCGGCGCGCAGGGCTCCGGGCGAGGCACGCCCGGCGCATGCGCTTTGCGACGCAAAGTGAAGCCGGGTACGGTGCCGGCATGGACGCCGACCCGACGCTGGGGGCGGCCGCGGGCGAGGCCCGCCGGGATCGGGACGAGCTCCAACGCCTGGCCCGGGCCGCCGGGCGGTCGTCCTGGTACCCCACGCTGGCCTTTGCCGCCGTCGCGGCGGCGGGCGCGGTTGGGTCGTTCGGGCCGGCGCCCGTCCAGGTCGCCGTGTGGGCCCTGGCCGTCGTCCTCACCGGCGCACTGATCGCGCGCCACTACCGGCGTGAGGCACGAGTGATCGGCGTCGTCGCTCGCCATCGGGCCCTGTGGGCCCTCTGGGCGCTCGCCACCGCCCTGGCCTTCGTCGCCGGCGTCTGGGCGCCCGAGCGGTGGCGGCCCGAAGCGGCGTGGCTGCCGATCGTCGCCGGCTACCTGGTGGGCACCGTGGCCGGGGCGCCCGGGTTCGCGCTGCCGGGGTTGCTGGTCGGCGCCGTGGTCATCGGCGGCGCCGCGACCTCGGCGTCCGCGGTCGTCGTCGACACCGGTGCCGGGCTGGCCCTGGGCCTGTCGGGCGCATGGCTCCGCCGTTCCCAGAGGCGACGGTGGTGACGACGAGCCGCGCCAGGGCCGACGAGGAACAACGCGTCCGGTCGGTCGTGCAGCTCGACGACGCGGTCCACCAGCGGGTCCGCCTGGGGATCCTGGCGGTGCTCAACGAGGTGCACGCGGCCGAGTTCACCCACCTCCGCCAACTCCTCGAGCTGTCCGACGGCAACCTGGCGCGCCACCTCGCGGTGCTGGCCGAGGCCGGACTGGTCGAGCTCCGCAAGGACACCAAACGCTCCCGTCCGGCCACGTGGGCGCACCTCACCCGCCGCGGCCGGCGCGCGTTCGCGCACGAGCTCGACGTCCTCCGCCAGATCGTCGACCGCCACGACACCGCGTTGCGCCCATCCCCCACCCCCGATGCCTAGGAGCGCCCGATGCGCATGAACACCTCGGTGACCGGCAACGTGATCGCGGGCGTCATCGCCGCCGTCATCTACCTCGTCATCGCGTTGGCCACCGGCGCGAGCGCCGGCACCACCATCGGGGGCGCCATCGGGCTCGGCCTGTTCACGTTCGCCGTCAGCTATGTCATCACCCGGCTGGTCGTGGCGCGCCGGGGCCCGACCGCCCCCCGTTCCTAGCGCGCTCCGATCAGGCGCCGGCCCGCCTCGGTCAGGGATCTGCACCTCTACGGTGCATCTGGCGGCCCAAGGCAGAGATGTGCACCTTCGAGGGTGCCTCGCGCGCCGCCCTCAGCCCTGGGCGCCGCCGGTGAAGCGCCAGGACGCCAGGTGCAGCGAGGGGACGTGGTGGGCGAAGCCCACGAGAGCCGACAGGTCACCGGTGGCCAGGCGCGCGTCGTCGCCGATGCCGCGCACGTTGCCCGGCGCCAGCGCGCCCACGAAGGACTGGGTGAACCGCAGGTTGGCGGCCGCCGCCCGCACCTCGCCGTCTTCCACGAGGAACAGCCCGTTGCGCGTCAAGCCGGTGACGACCTGGGTCTTGGGGTCGAGCGGGCGCAGGTACCAGAAGCCCTTGACCAGCAGGCCCCGCTCGACCCCGCCCACCAACTCTTCGGACGTGCGTCCGCCGCCCGCCAGGAACAGGTTGGCCGGGAACGCGCCCGTGGCCGGGTCGCCGGCGGCGTGGCCGGTGGGCGCCACGCCCTGGCGGTGGGCCGAGCGCCGGTCGTATGCCAGGGCGGTGGTACGGCCGGCGGTGACCAGTTCGAGCCGCTGGCGGGGCGTGCCCTCGGGATCGAAGCCGAGCCCGACGGTGCGGGGGTCGGCGGCGTCGTCGACCAGGTGGACGGAAGCGTCGAACTGCTGCTCGCCGAGATGGACGAAGGACTGGCCCTCGATGTGCATCTTGGCGTTGAAGCCGCGCAGGCAGAGGAAGTCGAGGACCGACGCCACGCAGGGGGGGTCGAGCACGACCTCGTACTCCCCCGGCGGCACCTCGACCGCGTCGCTGGCCGCCCGGGCGGTGGTGGCCGCGCGGGCGCCGGCGGCGGCACCATCGAGGGCGGTGATGGTGGCGGCCAGCCCGGCGCCGCTGCCGTCGGCCCGGCCGGTGCGGGCCACGCCGCTGACGTCGGCCGTGGTCTCCCGGCCGCTCAGGCGCAGGCCGGCCGAGGTCGCCACTGTCACCGTCGTCCCGGCCGTGGCGCAGTAGCCGGCCGTCTCCAGGCCGCCGGCGGCGTCCACGAAGGCGGCCACCACGGCGGCCCGGGCGGCGGGGTCGGCGGCCGCGGTGGCCTCGTCCCAGTGGTCGACGGGCACGGGGGCGGCCGCCGGGGCGACACCGGGATCGTGAGGGTCAGGCGGGCGCAGGAGGGCCGCCTCGCGGGTGCCGGCCACCAGGCGGGCGAGCCCGTCGCCGTCCACGGCGGTGGTGGCGGCCGTCGCCGCCCGGCCCCCGACGGTCAGGGTCAGGGTGACGCTCACCGTGTCCTCGGCCAGGTTCTGGTGGATGAACGACCCGGCGAAGCGGGTGAGGCCCCGATGCGAAGCGACCACGCGCACGGTGGCGTCGGCCCCCGGACCGACGAGATCGAGGACCCGCTCGCACAGGGCGACGCCGTCGGCGTCGAACCCGGGCGCGTCAGCCACGGACGCCCACCCGTACGTCGCGGAACCGCCCGGGCACGCAGTGGTGGCCCGTGTGCCCGACCTGGATGGGCTGGCCCTTGCCACAGTGGGGCGTGCCCCAGAACACCCATTCGTCGGGGCCGCCGAGCATGTCGAGCGACGCCCAGAACGTCGGGCCGATACCGGTGTACGTGGGGTTGCGCAGGATGCGAGTGCGCACGCCGTTCTTGATCTCCCAGGCGATCTCGCAGCCGAACTGGAAGTTGAGGCGCTTGTCGTCGATGGACCACGAGCGGTTGGGGCCCATGAGGATGCCGTCGTCGGTGGCGGCCACCATCTCCTCCAGCGACGATCCGCCGGGCAGGATCCCCACGTTGGTCATGCGGATCATGGGCAGGCCGTTGTAGCCCTCGCCCCGCACCATGCCGCCGGCGGGGAGGCCGGCGAGGGCGGCGGTGTCGCGCCCGGACAGGACGCCCACCCACGTGCCGTCGCGGACGATGTCGACCCGCTGAGCGGGCGTGCCCTCGTCGTCGTAGCCGAACGACCCGAGGGCACCGGGCAGCGTGGCGTCGGCGGTGACGTTGAGCAGCTCGGACCCGTACTGCAACGCCCCCAGCCGGGACAGGTCGAGCCATGACGTGCCCGCGAAGGCCGCCTCCCAGCCCAGGATGCGGTCCAGTTCGATGGCGTGGCCGATCGACTCGTGGATCTGCAGCGCCATCTGGTCGCTGGAGAGGATGACGGCGGTCGTGGTGGCGGGGCACACCGGCGCGGTCAGGAGGGCCCGGGCCTCCTCGGCCAGCCCGGCGGCGTGGCCGGGGAAGTCGAGGGCGCGGACGAGCTCCCATCCCTGCGTTCCGTACTGGCCGAGCACGCCCGGGTACGAGCGCCGCTGCGTCTCGCCGTCGCCGATGGCGGTGGCGTCCATGTAAGCGCCGCACTCGACGATGTGCTGGGCGATGCGCGCCCCCTGGCTGGAAGCGAACCACTTCTCCGTGTCCCAGACCTGGTAGCTGGCCGTCGCCAGGTCGGCGCCGGCGGCCTGCATGGTGGCGGTGAGGTCGACGAGCAGGTCGGCCTTCTCCGACAGCGGCACCTGCAGGGGGTGCTCGCGCCAGGTGCTCGTCCACTCGGCTTGCACCGCGGGCACGTCGGCCAGCGTGAGGGCCGGGCCGGGCACGGTGGCCGAGGCGCGGGCGGTGGCGGCGGCCCGCTCGCCGGCGCGGCGGGCGGTGGCCGCGGAGAGCTCGGAGCTGGCGAAGAACCCCCACGACGAGCCGATGAGGGCGCGCACCCCCACACCGGTGCTCTCGTCCTGCCGCAGGCCCTCGACGACCTGGTTGCGGACCTCCATCGACTCTGACCGGGTGGCGGCGACCCGGGCGTCGGCGTAGCTGGCGCCGGCCGCCAGGGCGCCCTCGACGGCGGCGGTCACGACGTCGAACACCCCGGGGACGCTAGCGGCCCTCGGTCTGCACCCTCGGCGGGCAGATACCCCGCCAACCGCGCAAACTCACGCCGAGGCACGCCCACGAGCGCTCGTCAGCGGAGGAGAGACGGCGCCCGCCGTCCCCCCGCCGGGGCGCCCGGCGCCTAGGGTCGCCCCAGACGCGACCAAGGGGGTCCTGATGGAGGAGACGACGTCCACGCTCGCCAGTCCGGACGGCGAGCAGGTCTTCGTGTACCGCTGGAAGGGCGAGGCTCCGCCCAAGGCCATCGTGCAGCTGGCCCACGGCATGGGCGAGCACGCCGCCCGCTACCGCCGGCTGGGCGAGGCGCTCACGGGCGCCGGCTACGTCGTCTACGCCAACGACCACCGGGGCCACGGCCGCACGGCCGGATCAGCCGAACGCCACGGCGACTTCGGCACGGGGGGCTGGAAGGGTCTGATCGACGACATGGCGGCGGTGGCCGCGCTCGCTCGTCGTGAGCACCCGGGGATCCCGCTGGTGCTCATGGGCCACTCGATGGGCTCGTTCGCCCTGCAGGCCTACCTGCTCGACCGCAGCGCCGACATCGACGCCGCCGTGCTGTCGGGCACCACTGCGGTCGACGTCATCTCGGCCGCCATCGACACCAGCGGGCCGGCCGACCTCACCGCCTTCAACGCCCCGTTCGAGCCCGCCCGCACCGAGTTCGACTGGCTCAGCCGCGACCCCGACGAGGTCGACCTGTACGTGGCCGACATCGCCTGTGGCTTCGGGGTCAACCCGGCCGGGATGCAGGAGATGCTGGGCGGCGCCGCCGAGCTGGGCGACCCCGACCGCCTCGGGCGCATCCGCAAGGACCTCCCCATCTACCTCTTCTCCGGTGACGCCGACCCGATCGCCGGGGGCGGCGACCTGGTGAAGGTGGTGGCCGACCGCTACCGGGCGGCCGGGATCACCGACGTCACCGTCAAGCTGTATCCAGAGGCGCGCCACGAGACCCTCAACGAGACCAACCGCGACGAGGTCACCGCTGACCTCATCGCCTGGCTCGACCGGGTGACCTGATCGCGGGCGGCGGGTCAGGTCAGGGGCTGGAACGCCGGCGCGGGAACCTGGTCACAGGGGCAGTCGCCCTCCTCGCACCCGCACAGTAGGGGCGGGTCGTCGTCGAAGGCCGACCACAGCGACACGAGCGACTCGCACCAGCGAGGGACCAATCGCATGCGCTGTTTTTACCCCGTGCTGGCGGCGTGATGCATTTTCGGTACCGGATCGTGCCGAATGACCTATCCGTCCTCCGGCGCCTCGGCGCCCACCCGCTCGGCGGCGGCACGAGCGGCGGCAGGGGTCACACCGGCCCGGGCGGCCAGCCAGCAGGCGATGGGCGCGGCCTGGCGGGCCGAGGCGTGGGCCGCGACAGCAGCGAGGGCGAGCAGCTCCTCTATCTCACGTTCAGTAGCCGGCTCGACGCCGAGCTCGGCGGCAAAGGCCCCGAGCCACGTCGGGACGGCGGGATCGAGCGTGCTCATCGCAACCTCCCTCCGGCGGCCGCGGCCGCCTCGATGGCCTGCTGGCGGGCGTGGGCCAGCTCGGCCTCCGACAAGGTGTGATCGAAGGCCTGGAGACGGAGCCGGTACGCCAGGCTCCGATGGGCGGGCTCGACGCCCGGGCCGCGGTAGACGTCGAACAGGGCGAGGGCGACGAGGACGTCGCCCACGGCGGCCCGCAAGGCGTCCTCGACGGCGGCCGCGGGCACGTCGTCGGCCACCACCAGCGCCAGGTCGAGGTCACTGGAGGGGAAGCGGCTGACCGGCCGGTAGCGGGGCACCCCGTGGGGCCGCGCGGTGAGGGCCCCCAGGTCGAGGTCGAGCCAGGCCACCCGCTCGGCCACCCCATGAGCGGCGAGGACGTCGGGGTCGACCTCGCCCACCCAGCCCAGCTCGATGCCACCCGGACCCTCGACGCGGGCCGTGCGCGTGGGGTGCAGGGCCGGGGCCTCGGCGGCCACCAGCCGCCACCCGTCCAGGACGAGGGCGCGGGCGAGGACCCGCCACCAGGCGGCCGCCACCTGGGCGTCGCGGCCGGCTAGGGCGACGGCGGCCCGCTCGGTCTCATGGGGCAGCACGGCGCCCGGATCAGGTGGCCGGCAGAAGACGTGGCCGACCTCGAACAGGTGGACACCGGGGCGGCGGTGGGCGCCGTTGTAGCCGACCGCGCCCACCAGCCCCGGCAGGAGGGACGTGCGCAGCACGGACTCCTCGGCCACCAGGGGGTTGGCGATGGTGATCCCGTCGGCGGGCAGACCGGCGCGCTCGAGGTCGCCGGGGGCGAGGAACGGGTTGGGCATGGCCTCCGTGGCCCCCAGGCCCACCAGCACCTCGCGCACCAGCCGGCGGTCACGCTGGTGAGGCGAGAGGGCGCCGCCCCGCTCGGACCGAGCGACGCGCCGGGGGCTGGCGGCGTAGCCCCGATGGCGCGCCACCTCCTCCACCAGGTCGATCTCCGCCCGGCAATCGGGCCGCCAGGACGGCACCCGCACCCGGGTCACGCCTGCACCCGCGGGCTGCACGGCGAACCCGATCGGCGTGAGCAGGCCGGCGATGTCGGCATCGGTGAGGTCGAGACCGAGGAGGGCGTTGACCCGGGAGGTGCGCAGGGTGACGGTGGCCGGCTCGGGGAGCTCACCGAGGGCGTCGGCCGCCTCGGTGACGGTGGCCTGAGGGCAGGTCAACCGGAGCAGCTCGACGAACCGGGCCGCCGCCCGATCGGGCAGCTCGGGGTCGACGCCCCGCTCGAAGCGGGCCGAGGCTTCCGAGCGCAGGCCCGTGCGGGCGACGGCGCCGGCGACGGCGCTCGGCTCGAACCACGCCATCTCGAGCACGACGTCGGTGGTGCCGGGCCCGATCTCGGTGTGCTCGCCGCCCATCAC
>JBIOZN010000065.1:0-11136 GCA_044871175.1 Acidimicrobiales bacterium
AGGTCCTGAGCGTGGCCTACGCCGGCGCCGGCCAGCACCAGGACGCCGGCGCCAAGATGATCCACGCCGCCCCCGACACCACCTCCAAGATCGTCTCCAAGTCGATCAGCAAGGACGGCGGCACCACGACCTACCGGGGCCTGGTGCGGGTCGAGGAGGGTGCCACGGGCGTGAAGAGCCACGTGCAGTGCGACGCCCTCATCCTCGACGAGGACTCTGTCAGCCGCACCCTGCCCTACATGGAGGTGGGCGAGCGGGACGCCCAGATCGGCCACGAGGCGACTGTGTCCAAGGTGGCCGACGAGCAGCTCTTCTACCTGATGAGCCGCGGTCTCTCCCAGGAGCAGGCCATGGGCATGATCGTGAACGGCTTCATCGAGCCCGTCACGCGTACGCTTCCCATGGAATATGCCGTGGAGTGGAGCCGGCTGATCGAGCTGCAGATGGAAGGGTCGGTGGGCTGAGTGCCCATGCGCGAGGAGTGCAAGAACTACGAGAGCCGCACCTACGCCAACGGCGAGACCGTGCGCAAGTGCAACCTCGACCTCGCGCCCGACGCCCCGTGGCGCTGCCCCGACCCCTGCAAGGGCTACGAGCGCCGCCTCGCCGACGTCAACTGGATGCACGGCAGCCTGATCAGCCCCAGGACCCCCGAAGAGCCGCCGGGGGTGGACGACGGCACCGCCGCCGCCATCCTCGACGAGGCCGAGGAGATCGTGAACTCGGCCGGCCCCGACCTGCTCGCCGAGCTGGAGGAGGAGCGGGCCCGCTCGGGGCGGGGCATCCTCAAGCGTTTCTTCGGCAAGCGCCGCTGATGGCCGCCATGTCCGCATACGACGTCGGCGCGGCGCGGGCGCTCACCGGTCCCGACTGGCTGCGAGCGGGCCGGGTGGCGGCGGCCGAGCGCCTGGCGGCCACACCGTTCCCCGATCCCAGCGAGGAGATCTGGCGCTACAGCCGCATCGCCGAGCTCGACGTCAGCGCCTATGCGCCCGTCACGGCCGACGCGCCGGGGCCGGCCGTGCCGGCGGCCGCCACGGACGTGCTCGACCTGATGGGCCCGGCCGCCGCCACCGTCGTCGCCGTCGACGGGCGGGTGCGGAAGATGACCGGCGACCCCGCGCTGGCGGGCAAGGGCCTGGCCGTCGGCATGCTCGATCGGGAGGGCGTGCTCGGGTCGGTGATGCACGAGGCCACCGACTGGTTCGCCGAGCTCAACACGGCCTTCGCCGTCGATCCCGTGCAGGTGCGGGTGCCGGCGGGCCTGGCCGTGCCCGCGCCGGTCGTCGTCGTCAACGTCATCCTCACACCGGGCGCAGCCGTGTTCCCCCGCCTGGTCGTGCAGGCGGAGGAGGACAGCGAAGTCACCGTCGTCGACGTGGCCGTGTCGGCCGACGGGCTCAGTGCGTTGAGTGCTCCCGTCACCGAAGTCGCCGCCGCCGCCGCCGCCCGCGTGCGCTTCATCACGGTGAACCAGCTGGGCGACGCCGCCTGGCAGGTGGGCTCACTCGTGGCTCGCGGCGAGCGGGACTCCACCACCATGCTGGCGGCCGTCGCCTTCGGCGGCCACTACGCCCGGCTGCGGGTCGACGCCCGGCTCGACGGCCAGGGGGCCAGCGGCGACCAGCTGGCCGCCTACTTCGGCACCGGCAGCCAGATGCACGACTTCCGCACGTTCCAGGACCACCGCGGCCCGCGCACCCGCTCGAACCTGTTGTTCAAGGGCGTGATCGACGACGCCGCCCGCAGCGTCTACACCGGCCTCATCAAGGTGCGGCCCGAGGCGCGCGGCACCGACGCCTTCCAGACCAATCGCAACGTGAAGCTGTCGAAGGACGCCTGGGCCGAGAGCGTGCCCAACCTGGAGATCGAGACCAACGACGTGCGCTGCAGCCACGCCTCCACGGTGGGCCCGGTGGACGAGGACCAGCTCTTCTACCTGGAGAGCCGGGGCATCCCCACGCCCACGGCCGAGCGGCTGGTCGTCCTCGGCTTCCTCGACGAGGTGCTCACCACCCTGCCCGTCCCGGCCCTCGCCAGCCGCCTGCGGGACGAGGTGATCCGCCGGCTCGAGCGCCACGTCCCCGCCGGGGTGCGGTGATGGGCCGCACGGCCGAAGTCGCCACCCTGGCCGACCTGGCGCCGGGCACCGCCCTGCGGGTCGACGTCGAAGGGCACCGCATCGCCCTGGTGCGCTGCGGCGACGACGTCTACGCCATCGGCGACCGCTGCAGCCACGCCGACGTGTCGCTGTCGGAGGGTGACGTCGACTGTTCCGAGCGCACCGTCGAGTGCTGGAAGCACGGCAGCACCTTCGACCTCACGAATGGCGTGCCCATCACCCTGCCCGCCACCCAACCGGTGGCGGTGTACGACGTGGTGGTGGAGGACGGGCGCATCTCGGTGGTGCTGCCGTGACGACGCTGGAGATCTGCGACCTGTCGGCCAGCGTGCTGGGCAACCGGATCCTGCGCGGTGTCGACCTCACCGTCGGCTCCGGCGAGGTGCACGCGGTGATGGGGCCCAACGGGTCGGGCAAGTCCACCCTGGCCCACGTGGTCACCGGCCGCCCCGGGTATTCGGTGGAGGGCGGGTCGGTGCGGTTGGACGGCTCGGAGCTGCTCGGGCTGGCGGCCTGGCGGCGGGCGGCGCTCGGCCTGCACCTGGTGATGCAGTACCCCACCGAGGTGCCCGGCGTGTCGCTGGAGGACGCCCTCACCGAGGCGTTGATCGGGCGGGGCGCGCCCGTCGACGGGCTGCACGAGCGCCTGGTGGCCGAGGCCGAGCGCATCGGGTTCGGCGAGCGCCTGCTGGCCCGGTCGCTCAACGTCGACTTGTCGGGCGGCGAGAAGAAGCGCAACGAGACGCTGCAGCTCGGCGTGCTGCAGCCCCGGATCGCCATCCTGGACGAGCTCGACTCCGGTCTCGACATCGACGCCCTGCGGGCCTGCGCCCGGCGGGTGGAGGCGCTCACCGGTGAGATCGGGCTGGGCGTGCTGGCCATCACCCACTACACCCGTTTGCTGCACGAGCTGCGCGCCGACCGTGTGCACATTCTCGTGCGGGGGCGCATCGTCGCCTCCGGCGGCCCTGAGCTGGCCGATCGGCTCGAGCGGGACGGTTACGCCGCCTTCGTGCCCGAGGAGGAGGTCGAGGTGGTGGCCACCGGCGCCGCCGACCCCTTCGCCGACCCCTTCGCCGACCCCCTGGCCTGACCCGCGCCTCCGAGCGTTGGGTCACTTCCGCGTCGTATGCGCGCGAAGAGTGTCCCAACGCTCGGGAGGGCCGGGCGCCTGCGAAGCTGAGGCGGTGGACCCGTTGGTGGGGGTGGTGATGGGAAGCCGGTCGGACTGGGACGTGATGGCCGGCGCCGCCGAGGTGCTGGCCGAGCTCCGAGTGGCCCATGAGGTGCGGGTCGTGTCCGCCCACCGCACACCCGACCTGCTGGCGAGCTACGGGCGGGAGGCCGAGGGGCGCGGGCTGGAGGTCATCGTGGCGGGCGCCGGCGGCGCCGCTCACCTGCCGGGGATGCTGGCCGCGCATACCGTGCTGCCCGTGCTCGGCGTGCCCGTGCCCACGGCGGCGCTGAAGGGGATCGACTCGCTGCTCTCCATCGTGCAGATGCCCGCCGGCGTGCCCGTAGGGACGCTGGCCATCGGGCCCGCGGGGGCCCGCAACGCCGGCGCGCTGGCCGCGGCCATCGTCTCGGGCTCCCGGCCCGAGCTGCGGGAGCGTCTGCGGGCCTGGCGGGCCGCCCGGACAGAGGCCGTGCTGGCCGACCCCGACCCGCGGATGCCCGCACCATGACCCCGACGGGGCCGTGCATCGGGATCGTGGGCGGCGGCCAACTGGGCCGCATGCTCGCCCTGGCCGGCCTGCCCCTGGGCGTCGGCGCGGTGGTGCTCGAGCCCACCGTCGACCCGCCCGCGGACGCCGTCGCCGAGGTCCTGCCCTGGCGTTACGACGACCCGGGCGCGTTGGCGGCGCTGGCGTCTCGAGCCGCCGTGGTCACGGTGGAGCTCGAAGGGGTGCCCCTCGACTCGCTGGCGTGGCTGGCGGCGCGGGTACCGGTGCGGCCGAACGCCGAGGCGGTCGGCGCGGCGCAAGACCGGCTGGCCGAGAAGCGGCGCTTCGCCGCCCTCGACATCCCGACCGCGCCCTTCGCGCCGTGGCCCACCGCCGGCGACGAGCTGCCCGACGGTGGGCTGATCGTCAAGACCCGGCGGGGCGGGTTCGACGGTCGTGGCCAGCGCCGCGTCACGTCCGCCGGCGAGGTGGCCGCCGCCGCCGCCGAACTGGGCGGCGAAGACCTGATCGTCGAGGGGCGCGTCGAGTTCAGCCGGGAACTTGCCATCGTGGCCGCCCGGGCGGTCGACGGTGCGGTCACGCCATGGCCGCTGGTGGAGACCGTGCACGCCGACGGCATCCTGCGCACCGCCCGGCCGCGGCTCGACGACCCCCGCCAGGGCGAGGCCGAGGCCATCGTCCGGAAGCTGGCCGCCGACCTCGACTACGTCGGCGTGCTCGCCGTCGAGCTGTTCGACACCGCCGACGGGCTGGTGGCCAACGAATGGGCGCCCCGGGTGCACAACTCGGGCCACTGGACGATCGAGGGCGCGGTGACGAGCCAGTTCGAGCAGCACCTGCGGGCGATCCTCGGCTGGCCCCTCGGGCCCACCGCGGCCGTGGGCGCCAGCGCCACCGTCAACCTCATCGGCGGGGTGCCCGATCCCGCCGCCGTGCTGGCCGTGCCCGGCGCCCACCTGCACCTCTACGGCAAAGAGCCCCGGCCCGCCCGCAAGCTCGGCCATGTCACCGTCACCGCCCCCGACGACGCCACCCTCGACGACCGCCTCGCCCGGCTCGATCTCGTGCTTTCCGCTCAGCCGTAACTGCTCACCTTGCCGCCGCCGGGCCCTCAGAAACGGCCCGCTTCGACGACCGGCCCGACCGGCCGGCCCGACCGGCCGGCGGCGGCCAAGGCCTCCGTGGGGCCCTTCGGTCAGGTATTTGCACCTCTACGGTGCATCCGGCTGCCTAGGGCAGCCAGATGCACCTCGGGCGGCGGGCGCGACCTCGGGCGTTGGGCCGTCAGCCGGCTGCCTAGGGCAGCCAATGCACTCGGGCGGCGGGCTGCGTGGCGGCCACGTGCCGTCGGGCGGCCGGTGCTGGGCAGGGTCAGCGGGTGGGGGTGGAGCGCATGGCTCGCAGGCGCCGGATGCGCTCGGCGGTGTCGGGATGGGTGGAGAACAGCCGGGCCATGTCGACGCCGCCGCCGCGGCGCCGAGGCGCCTCGGACAGGGGGTTGTGGATCCAGGCGTAGGCCTGGTTGGGGTTCACCGCCATCGGTCGCTGCTTGGCCATGACCTCGATGCGCTCGAGGGCCCGGGCCAGGGGCTCACCGGTGCCCAGCAGTTCGGCCGCGCCCCGGTCGGCGTCGAACTCCCGCGACCGGCTCACCGCCATCTGCATGAGGCCGGCCGCCATCGGAGCCAGCAGCGCGACGAGCAGGGCCCCCATGGGGTTGCCGCCCTCGTCGTCGCGGCCGCCGCCGAACATGGCCGAGAACATGGCCATGTTGGCCAGTGCCGAGATGCCCGTGCCGATGGCCGCCGCCACCGAGCCGATGAGGATGTCGCGGTGGCGCACGTGCATCATCTCGTGGGCCAGCACGGCCTGGACCTCCTCGGGCGGCATCGCCTGCCACAGGCCCTGGGTGACGCACACGACGGCGTGCTGCGGGTTGCGGCCGGTGGCGAAGGCGTTGGGCTGGGCGTAGGGTGACACCGCCACCGTGGGCATGGGCAGCCCGGCCCGCTGGGCCAGCTGGCCGACGATGCGGTGCAGCTCGGGCGCCTGCTCGGGCGTCACCACCTGGGCCCGGGCGGCGCGCAGGGCGAGTTTGTCGCTGTTCCAGTACGAGAAGCCCACGACGGCGACACCCAGGAACAGGCCGATGAGCAACCCGGTCTGCCCGCCGATGAGCCCGCCGACGGCGACGAGCAGCCCGCCGAGGGCCGCCAGCAGCGTGAAGGTCTTGAGCGTGTTGGTGAACATCAGAAGTCCAGGATCTCCAGGAAGCTCTTCTTGCGCCGTCTCTTGCCGTCAGGCCGGTCGTCGTACCGGTACCGGTCGCCGCGGTAACGCCGCGCCTCGTCGTCGGGTTCCCGCTCGAGCATCTTGTCGAGCTCGCCCCGGTCGAGCCAGATCCCGCGACAGCGGGGGCAGTGGTCGATCTCGACTCCGTGGCGCTCGCTCATCACGAGCGTCTCGTCCACACACAAGGGGCAGTGCATGCTGACCTTCTTTCCGTGCTGGCGAAGGTCTCTCCCACCCGTGCGGGCCGCGCCACCGGGCCGGGGCCGTGCTGACGATGGCGGCGGAGTCGGGATACTCCCCTTCAAGGGTTGTGCCGGCATTGTAGACGGCCGCCGGCGGATCGCTACCGTGGGCGCCATGGGCGACGTCGTTGCACCGCCGGGGTGGATGGTGCAGTCGGGCAAGCTGCGCCGCGAGCTCGCCTTCTCGGACTTCTCCGAGGCGTGGGCGTTCATGAGCCGGGTGGCGCTCCTCGCCGAGAAGGCCAACCACCACCCGGACTGGTCGAACTCGTGGAACCGGGTGGTGATCGAGCTGGTCAGCCACGACGCAGGGGCGATCACCGAGCGCGACGTGCAGCTGGCCACCAGCATCAACGGCCTGTTGGCGTGAGGATGGCGTGAAGGCGTGAAGGCGCCGGCCTCGGCGCCCCACCTCGTGTCGGCGCGCCCTGGCGTCTTCCCCGGGTGGTACGTCGTCGCCGCCGCCTTCATCGTCTTGATGGTGTCGTCGGGCCTCGGCTTCTACGGCCTGTCGCTGTACCTCGAGGCGCTCACCGACGAGCAGGGTTTCTCCACCAGTTCGGTGTCGGCGGCGACCTCGTTGTTCTTCGTCGTGTCGGGTGTCGCCGGCCGCTTCATCGGCCAGTTCATCGCCCGGCGCGACGCCCGCGAGGTGGTGGTGTTCGGCGCCGTCGTGGGTGGCCTGGCCTTGGCCGCCGTCGGCCGGATCACCGAGGAGTGGCAGGTCTTCGTGGTGTACGCCGTGTTCGGGATCGGCTTCGCCGCCACCGCCATCGTGCCGTGCACCACCGTCGTCACCCGCTGGTTCCACCGCCGGCGGTCGCTGGCCTTGTCGATCGCCTCCACCGGCCTGTCGGTGGGGGGTCTCACGCTCACCAAGGCGGCCTCGTCGCTGATCGACCACCGGCAGCTGGCAGGGGCGACGCCCTGGCTGGGACTGGCCTACGTGGTGCTGGCCACGGGCGCCGGCCTGGCCCTGCTGCCGGACCCGTCCCGGCGCGGGTTGCGGCCCGACGGCGACGTGGTGGAGGGCGACGACCCCCATGAGCCGCCGCCCGCCGCCACCCTGGGGGTGGCGTACCAGGCCGCCGTCCGCTCCCGGTTCTTCCGGTTGGTGACGTTCGGGTTCGTGTTGAGCATGGGCGCCCAGGTGGGCGCCATCGCCCAGCTCGCCAAGCTGGTCACCGAGCGCACGGGGCTGCGCTCCGACGGGGCCCTGGCGGTATCGGCCCTGGCCCTGGCCAGCGTCATGGCCCGCCTGCTCGGCGGCGTCGTGATGCCCCGGCTGCCCATGGCCGAGACCACCGCCGTGCTGGCCGCGGTACAGGGGGCGTCGCTGATCCTGCTGGGCCAGGCGGGGGCCAAGGCGGGCCTCCTGGCCGCCGCCCTGCTGTTCGGCGCCACCGTCGGCAACCTGTTGATGTTGCAACCGTTGCTGCTGGCCGAGGCGTTCGGCGTGCGCGACTACCCGCGGGTGTTCTCGCTCAACCAGCTGATCGTCTCGGCCGGGATCGCCGCCGGGCCGTTCCTGTTGGGCGCCCTCCACGACGCCAGCGGCTACGCCCTCGCCTACACGGTGGGCGGGTGCATGTCGATCGTGGGCGGGGCGGCCATCGGGGCCGCCGGCTCGGTGCGGCGGGTGCACGCCAGGCTGTGGGCCGAGGCGTGAGCGAGCCCCATCCCAACGTGCGCCGGGTGGCCGAGGCGGCGGCCGAGCGGGGGCTCGCCGTCGAGATCCGCCGCTTCCCCGACGGCACCAAGACCGCCGCCGACGCCGCCGCCGCCATCGGCGTGGCCGTCGGCCAGATCGTGAAGTCGCTCGTGTTCGCGGTGGGCGACGAGGTGGTGCTGGCCCTCGTGTCGGGGGCCAACCAGCTCGACGAGCGGAAGCTCGCCGCCGCCGCCGGCGCCAGTGGCAGCAAGGCCCGGCGCATCGACGGCGACGCCGCCCGGGCGGCCACCGGCTACCCCATCGGGGGCATCCCGCCGTTCGGGCACGCCACCGAACTGCGGGTGTTCGTCGACCCCGACCTGCTCGCCTGGCCCGAGGTGTGGGCGGCCGCGGGCACCTGGCACGACGTGTTCGGGGTGGAGCCCGCCGCCCTCGTGCAGGCCACCGCCGGCACCGTGGTGGACCTCAGGCGCTGAGCCGCGTCTTCTCGTCCAGCCCCTGGGCCAGGGTGTTCCAGGCGAGGGTGGCGCACTTGATGCGCACCGGGAACTTCACCACGCCCCGCAACGCCTCGAGGTCGCCCAGGGTGGAGCCGGGCTGGGCGTTGGGGTCGATCACGTCGGCCTCGGGCTCGACCTCGGAGCCGTCGAGGGCGTGCTCGTGGATGCTCATCATCGCCTTGAAGCTGCGGGTGAGCTGGCGCACCTCGTCGAGCGACTTGCCCTTCACGGCCGCCGACATCATCGAGGCCGAGCTCTGGCTGATCGAGCAGCCCTGCCCGCCCACCCGGATGTCGCGCACGACCCCGTCGTCGACGTCGACGTACACCTGGATCTCGTCACCGCACAGCGGGTTGAACCCCTCGGCCTTGACGGCGGGCGGCGATGGGAGCTCGCCCCGGTTCCGGGGGTTGCGGTAGTGGTCGAGGATGATCTCGCGGTAGAGGTCTTCCAGGCCGGGCATGGGGGGTCACGTCCTCACAGGCGGAAGAAGTCGGCGGTGTGGTCGAGCGCCTCCACCAGGGCCTCGACGTCGTCGGTGTCGTTGTATACGTACAGCGACGCCCGGGCGGTGGCGTTGACGCCCAGCAGGCGCATCAAGGGCTTGGCGCAGTGGTGCCCGGCGCGCACGCACACGTTGTGGGTGTCGAGCACCTGGGAGATGTCGTGGGGGTGGACGTCGCGGAACGAGAACGACACGATGCCGCCCCGCACCTCGACGTTGTCGGGGCCGTGGATGCTGATGTCGTCGCCGTAGCGCTCCTTCAAGCGGTCGAGGGCGTAGCGGGTGAGCTCCATCTCGTGGGCCCGCACGTTGGTGAGGCCCAACTCGGTGAGGTACTCGCAGGCCGCACCCAGCCCGATGACCTCGGCGATCGGGGGTGTGCCGGCCTCGAACTTCACCGGCAGCTCGGCGGGGGTGAACCCGTCGAGGCGGACGTCGGCGATCATGTCGCCGCCCCCCAGGAACGGGGGCATGGCCTCGAGCAGGCCCTCCCGGCCCCACAGGACGCCGATGCCGGTAGGGCCGCACATCTTGTGGCCGGTGAAGGCGGCGAAGTCGACGCCCAGAGCCTGAACGTCAAGGGGAAGGTGAGGGGCGTGTTGGCTGGCGTCGACCACGGCGAGGGCGCCGTGGGCGTGGGCCGCGTCGGCCAGCTTGGCCACCGGGTTGATGGTGCCGAGCACGTTGGACACCGAGGCGAACGAGAACACCTTGGCCCCGTCGAGCAGGCGGTCGAGGTCGGTGAGGTCGAGCTGGTGGTCGGGCGTGAGCGGCACCCAGCGGATCTCGAAGCCCCGCTCGGCCGCCATGATCTGCCAGGGGACGATGTTGGCGTGGTGCTCCATGTGGGTGAGCAGGACGACGTCGCCGGGACCGAGGTTGGCGCCGCCCCACGACCGGGCCACCAGGTTGAGGCCCTCGGTGGCGTTCTTGGTGAACACGATGCCCCGCTCGGAGGGCGCGTGCACGAAGCGGGCGATCGTGCGGCGGGCGGTCTCGTAGGCCTCGGTGGCTTCGGCCGCCATGGTGAACACGCTGCGGTGGACGTTGGCGTTGCAGAACTCGTAGTAGTGCTCCATCGCCTCCAGCACCGGGCGCGGCTTCTGGGAGGTGGCGGCCGAGTCGAGGTAGGCGACCCGGGCGCCGTTGATGGAACGCTCGAAGATGGGGAAGTCCTTGCGGACCTGGGTGCCGTCGAGCCCGGTCATCGGACCGCCCCCGCCGGGGCCGCGCCCGCCCCCGCAGTCGCCGTCTCGGTCCGCCAGGCCTCGTAGCCCTCGGCCTCCAGGCGCTCGGCCAGCTCGGGCCCGCCGGAGTCGACGATGCGGCCCTCGACCAGGATGTGCACCCGGTCGGGCGTGAGCTCTTGCAGTAGGCGCTGGTAGTGGGTGATGAGCACGATGCCGAGCTCGGGGCGGTCCTTGCGCACCTCGCCGATGCCCCGAGCGACGGTGCGCAGGGCGTCGACGTCGAGGCCGGAGTCGGTCTCGTCCAGGACGGCCAGCTCGGGCTCGAGGATGGCCATCTGCAGGATCTCGTTGCGCTTCTTCTCGCCGCCCGAGAACCCCTCGTTGAGGTAGCGGTCGGCGAAGGAGGCGTCCATGCCCAGGCGCTTCATCCAGTCCATGATGGCCAGGCGCAGCTCGAGTACCGACAGGTCGATGCCCTTGCGGGCCGACAGGGCCTGGCGCAGGAACTGGATCACCGACACGCCGGCGATCGCCTGGGGGTACTGGAAGGCGAGGAACAGCCCGTTGATGGCCCGCAGCTCGGTGGGCCAGTCGGTGATGTCGTCGCCCTTGAACCAGATGCGCCCGCCGGTGACCTCGTACTCGGGGCTGCCCAGCAGGGTGGTGGCCAGGGTGGACTTGCCCGAGCCGTTCGGGCCCATGATGGCGTGGATCTCGCCGGCGCCGACGCTGAGGTCGACACCGCTGAGGATCTCGTCGCTCCCCTCGGCCGGCCGGGCGCGCAGGCCCTCGATCCGGAACAGCTCGCTCACGTCGTCCAGTGTATTTGCACTACGGCGATAGGGGAAACCTCCCGCCCCTCCAGAAGCGTTGGGTCGCTTTCGCGCGGTATCCGCGCGAAAGCGTCCCAACGCTCGTGACGCTCAGT
>JBIOZN010000066.1:0-2850 GCA_044871175.1 Acidimicrobiales bacterium
CCACTAGCCGGGGCTGCGCCGCCTTCGCACCCGCCGCCCCCCACACGTCGACACCGGGCCCGGTCCTGCTTCGGCGGACCGGGCCCTGTCGCGCCGGTGCTTGGTCCGGCTGGCCTATGCCCCCTGACGGGGGTCAGCCGGTACCGTGCTCGGGATGCGGTCGCCGCTCTTCGCCGCCGCGGGCTTCCTGGACCCGGAGTCGATGATCCGCCAGGGCGGTCTGCTGCTGCTGTCCCTCATCATCTTCGCCGAGTCGGGCCTGCTCATCGGCTTCTTCCTGCCCGGCGATTCCCTGCTGTTCATCGCCGGCTTCCTCACCTCCGAGGCCGGCGGCAACGTGCTGCCGGCCCTGCCGATCGTGCTGGTCTGCGTCTTCGCCGCCGCGGTCATCGGCGACCAGGTGGGGTACTTCTTCGGCCTGAAGGTCGGACCGTCGCTCTTCAACCGGCCCAACTCCCGGTTCTTCCGCCGGGAGCACCTCCTCAAGGCCGAGGGCTTCTTCGCTCGCCACGGCGCCAAGACGATCGTGCTGGCCCGCTTCGTCCCGATCGTGCGGACGTTCGCGCCGATCGTGGCCGGCGCCAGCACGATGCACTACCGGACGTTCGTGATCTACAACCTGATCGGCGGGTTCCTCTGGGCCGTCGGCGTCACGACCGCCGGGTACTTCCTGGGCCAGATCGACATCGTCAAGAACAACATCGAGATCGCCATCGTGGCCATCGTGGCGGTGTCGGTCCTCCCGATGGTCATCGAGTTCGGGCGCCATCACCGGCACAAGAAGGCCGCCGCAGCAGCCGGGTCGGTCGCCGTCGAGGACGAGCTCACCCCCGGCTGATCCGTGCTGACGGCGGGCGCCACTCGTGCCAGCCGAGCGGAGTGAGGGCGCGCACGACGACCGAGCCATTCGGGTCGCCGTCGACGCGCAGGGCCAGCTCGACGCCTTCCACCGGGGACGACTGGGGAGGGGCGCCCCACCAATGCGACCGGGAGGCGGGCGCCTCGACCTCCAGGCGCTCTTGCTGCAGCTCCACCAGCGCATTCACTGTTCCCGCCTGGTAGTAGCCGGCCGTGCCCTGCAGCGGCTCCGGGGCCGCCTCTGCGTACCACTCGATGTCGAAGGCGACCGGTGCCGGCCGCCCGTGGGCGCGGCCGAGGGCATCGTCGGGATGGTCGAGGGCCACGGCGTACGCCTCGTTGGCCACGGTCCACTGCTCGAAGGCCGCCTCGCATTCGTGGCTCGCCCACAGGGCCTCGCTGCGCACCTCCAGGCCGCTCCGGGGCAGCGGGACGTCGAGGTCAGCGAGGTAGAGCACCGGTTCGCCAGGCCGCACCAGGACCGCCCAGTACCAGGCCCGGCGCTGGTTGGGCACCAGCGTGAGCCAGGTGAAGGCGCCCAGGCCGTCGGGTGTCCAGAGGTCGAAGACCCAGGTCTCCTGCCACCACGAGCCGGCGCCCGGCGGGTGAGGGCGCTCGTCGGTGGGCGGGAACGGCATGGGTGCGGGCAAACTACCGACCCGTGGCGCGCTACCTCAGCCTCGACTGGATCGACGATGTGACCGCGGAGGCCGCGGCCAGCGGCGAGCTGGCTGCCGTCGCCGGCGGCCGGTCGGTCGGCATCACCGAGGTGGTGACCGGCGGTCCCGAGGGCGATGTGACCTACCACCTGGCCGTACGCGACGGCGTGGTCGGGTTCGGTGCCGGGCCGGCCGACGACGAGGACGTGCGCCTCCAGCAGGACTGGACCACCGCCGTGGCCATCGCCACCGGCACCCTCAACGCCCAAGAAGCCTTCCTGAAGGGCCGCATCCGGCTCCTCGGCAGCCAGCAGGCGCTCCTCGACAACCAGCCGGTGTTCGCCGCCCTCGACGCCGTCTTCAACCGGGTGCGCGAGCGCACGTCGTATGCCTGAGCTGCCCGAGGTCCAGGCCCACGCCGAGCGGCTCACGGCCGCCTACGCGGGCGAGGCGCTGGCCGCCTTCACCCCCCTCGCCTTCCACGCCCTCAAGACGGCCACGCCGTCGCCGAGCGAGGCCGAGGGTGTGGCGCTCGACGAGGTCGGCCGGCGGGGCAAGTACCTGCTGCTCGGCTTCGGCGGGCTGACCTTCGTGGTGCACCTGATGCAGGGCGGACGCCTGAAGGAGGACGCCAAGCCGACGACACGGCCGAAGCAGGGTCTGGCCCGCTGGACGTTCGCCGACGGGCGCGCCTGGCTGCTCACCGAGGCGGGCAAGGAGCGGCGCGCCGGCGTGTGGTGCACGGCGACGGAGGGGCGCTTGGACCGGTCGCCGCTCGAGGACCTCGGTCCCGAGGCGATGGACGTGTCGCCCGAGCAGCTGGCCGAGCTGTTCACCGCCCGGCCGATGCGGCTGCACACGTTCCTCCGCCACCAGGGGTGCATCGCAGGGCTGGGACGGCGGCTGGCCAACGAGGTGTGCTGGAGGGCCAAGGTGTCGCCGTTCTCGAGCACCAAGAAGCTCGGGCTCGACGGCGCGGCTCGGGTGGTGGCGGCGATCCACGAGGCCGTCGACGAGGGGCTCGCGTACGAGCGCGGCCGGCCCGACATGAGCAGCTCGGCCGATCGACCAGGCGGCGTGCACCATCGCACCGGCGAGGCCTGCCCGGTGTGCGGCGACACCGTGCGGGAGGTGGCCTACAGCTCCTACACCGTGAACTACTGCCCGACGTGCGAGACCGCCGGCAAGGTCCTGGCCGACAACACCACCTCGTAGTTCCTCAAGTAGCCGCCGGCCCAGTTCCTCGGGTAGCCGAGGGCAGACTCCTCAACGAGCCCGTGGCGCCGCGCCGGCCTCCTCCCTTCGCGTTCCGCGGCCGAGCGCCGTCGCCTGG
>JBIOZN010000067.1:0-2797 GCA_044871175.1 Acidimicrobiales bacterium
GAGCACGACACCACCGACCACCGGCGCGGCCATCGCCACCACGGTGCTCCCGGGTCCGTTCGAGGTGACGTGCGCGACCGTGTCGCTCCCCGCAGGAGCGGTCTCGCTCCCGGCCGAGCGCTGCGAGCCCGCCGCCGGGAACGGACCACGGCCCGCGGTCCTCGTGCTGAACGGGTGCGGGGGCTACGAGCCCGATGCCGGCATCACCACCGCGATCACGCGCCGGCTGGCCGAGGTCGGCGTCATCGCCCTGCGCCTCGACTACCTCGCGGCGAAGCCGGCGCCTCCCTTCACCTACTGCGACGCCGTCGTGACGGCGGCGGCCGCCCCGGACCTGCTGCGCGCCCTCGCCGCCGCCACCGCCTCGCTGCGAGCCGATCCGACGGTCGATCCGGCCCGCATCGGCGCGGTGGGCTACTCCCTCGGCGGTCTGGCGGTGGGCTTCGCCCAGATCGGCGGCGGTCCCTTCGGCCCGCTCGACAGCCCGGGCTTCGGTGCCATCGGCCTGCTGTCGGCGATCATCCCCAGCCAGATCGCCGACGAGGCCAGGGCCGGGAAGATGCCGCCCCTGACGATCGTCCACGGGGCCGACGACCAGGCCATCTCCCCACGCGGCGCCGAGGCGCTGGCCGCGGCGGCGATCGAGGGCGGAGTCCGCCACGAGCTGCAGGTCATGCCGGACCAGGGTCACGCGTGGACCGGTGAGTGGGCCCAGCAGGCGGCCGACGCCTTGGCCACCTTCCTCGCCCGTCAGCTCGCCGAGCTTCAGGTCGGCCAGCGCGACTGACCGTTGGGCGACAACGTGGCGCCAGAGCGGCGCGAAGTCGCCCATCGGTGTCGTCGGCGGGCTGAGGCGCGCCGAGGACCGGGAAGTACCGTTCCCGCTGTGACCGAGTTCGTCTACCACGACGTGCTGCCGCTCGGGCCGGACGACACCTCCTACCGGCTCCTCACGGCGGACCACGTCTCCACCATCGAGGCTGCCGGCAAGCGCTTCCTGCAGGTCGAGCCCGAGGCTCTCACCCTGCTCACGCGCCAGGCCATGCTCGACATCGCCCACCTGTTCCGACCCGGCCACCTGGCGCAGCTGGCGGCCATCCTCGACGACCCCGAGGCGTCGGCCAACGACCACTTCGTCGCCCTCGAGCTGCTGAAGAACGCCAACATCTCGGCCGGCGGCGTGCTGCCGAGCTGCCAGGACACCGGCACGGCCATCGTGAAGGGCAAGAAGGGCCAGTACGTGCTGACGGCCGGGGGCGACGAGGCGGCCCTCGCCCGCGGGGTCTTCGACGCCTACGAGCAGGCCAACCTCCGCTACTCCCAGATGGCGCCGCTCACCATGTGGGACGAGGTGAACACCAAGACCAACCTGCCCGCCGAGATCAAGATCGCCGCGGTCGACGGCGACACCTACAAGTTCCTGTTCATGGCCAAGGGCGGCGGCTCGGCCAACAAGAGCTTCCTGTTCCAGGAGACCAAGGCCCTCCTCAACCCCACGTCGCTGTTCCGCTTCCTCGACGAGAACCTCCGCAAGCTCGGCACCGCGGCCTGCCCGCCCTATCACCTCGCCGTGGTCATCGGCGGCACGTCGGCCGAGTCGACGATGGAGGTGGCCAAGCTGGCCTCGGCCCGCTACCTCGACTCGCTGCCCCGCCAGGGCAGCCCCGCGGCGCACGCCTTCCGGGACGTGGAGCTGGAGGCCGAGGTGCTCGAGCTCACGCGTCAGTTCGGCATCGGCGCCCAGTTCGGCGGCAAGTACTTCTGCCACGACGTGCGGGTGATCCGGCTGCCCCGCCACGGCGCCTCGTGCCCCGTCGGCATCGCCGTCTCCTGCTCGGCCGACCGCCAGGCCCTGGGGAAGATCACCGCCGAGGGTGTCTTCCTGGAGGAGCTCGAGCGGGACCCGGCGAAGTACCTTCCCGAGACCATCGACGAGCACCTGTCCGACGACGTGGTGCGCATCGACCTCAACCGGCCGATGGCCGAGATCCGCACCGAGCTCTCCCGCTACCCCGTGCGTACCCGGCTGGCGCTGACCGGTCCGATGGTCGTGGCGCGCGACATCGCCCACGCCAAGCTCAAGGAGCGGCTCGACCGGGGCGAGGGGCTCCCTCAGTACCTGCAGGACCACTGCGTCTACTACGCCGGGCCGGCCAAGACGCCCGAGGGGTACGCCTCGGGCTCCTTCGGGCCCACCACCGCCGGCCGCATGGACGCCTACGTCGACGAGTTCCAGGCCGCCGGCGGCTCCCTCGTGATGCTGGCCAAGGGCAACCGCTCCAAGGCCGTGACCGAGGCGTGCCAGAAGCACGGTGGGTTCTACCTCGGCTCCATCGGCGGTCCCGCGGCACGCCTGGCCAAGGACAACATCACCAAGGTCGAGGTGCTGGAGTACGCCGAGCTGGGCATGGAAGCCGTCTGGCGCATCGAGGTGGTCGACTTCCCCGCCTTCATCGTGGTCGACGACAAGGGCAACGACTTCTTCAGCGAGGTGTCGAAGCCGGTCGCCCTCAGGGCGTAGCAGGGCGGCGCGGCCTCAGCCGGGTTCCCCCGCCAGCTCACCGGCCAGCTCGCCGAGGCGCAGCTCGCCGTCGCGGGTCTGGCCGCCCTGCTCCAGGAAGCGGCGCATGGCGGTCTGGGCCGCCGGAGCGTCGAGCGTCCGGTTGAAGCCGCCGGCCTCGGCCAGCAGGTCGGCCTCGACCTCCTTCTCACCTCGCAGCACCGCGGCCTTGGCCTCCCGGACGGCGTGCGGGGGGAAGCCGGCGATCCTCGCCGCGAGCCGGTCGACGAAGGGCCA
>JBIOZN010000068.1:0-3698 GCA_044871175.1 Acidimicrobiales bacterium
AGCCGCAACCCGAGCCCGGGCCCCAGCCGCAGCCCGTGCCCGCCCGGCCGCCGGTGCCCGAGCCCGGTCCCCAACCCGACCCGCTGCGCCCCCTCCCCGGGCCCGGCCCCGACCCCCTGCGGCCCGGTCCCGAGCCGGGCCCCGACCCCCAGCGGCCCGGTCCCGAACCCGAGCCGCCCCTGCCCGAGCCCGATCCGGATCCGGCACCGATCATCCCCTCGCCCGATCCCGGCCCGGGCCCCGGCGGCCCGGCGCCGGCCCCTCGCATGGCCGCCCGGGTGCTCGACGACGAGCGGCGCCGGGCCCTGGAAGCGGTGGTACTGGTGGCCACCGAGCCCGTCGCCCCCACCGTGCTGGCCCAACTGCTCGAGCTGCCCCTGGCCGACGTCGAGCACGCCGCCGCCGCCCTGGCCGCGGAGTACGACGCGCAGGGCCGCGGCTACCAGCTGGTGCGGGTCGCCGGCGGCTACCGCTTCCAAAGCCACCCGGAGGCGGCGCCCTACGTCGAGCGGTTCGTGCTCGAGGGCCAGAGCACGCGCATGAGCGCGGCGGCGCTCGAAACCCTCGCCGTGGTCGCCTACAAGCAGCCGGTGAGCCGCGGCCAGGTGGCCGCCATTCGCGGAGTCGACCCCGACGCGGTGATGCGCACGCTCCAGCAACGGGGCTACATCGCACCCCTCGGTCGCGACCCCGGGCCGGGCCAGGCCGTGCTGTGGGGAACCACGGCGGCGTTCCTCGAGAAGCTCGGACTCGACTCGCTGGCCGAGCTCCCTTCGATCGCCGGCTTCGTGCCCGGCGCCGAGGTGGTGGAGGCCCTCGAAGCCGGCCTGCGTGTCCCCATGGCCGAGGATGGGCAGGACCCCGGGGATGCGGCTGATCCGGCCGATGCGGACCGTGCCGATGCGGACCCTGCCGATGCGGCCGACGCTGTCGATGCGGCCGACGCTGCCGATGCGGTCGACGCCACCAGTGACGCCCCCGCCGGCGGCTCCTGAGGGCGGCCCCCGCCTCCAGAAGGTGCTGGCCGAGCGGGGTTACGGCAGCCGGCGCGCCGCCGAGGAGCTGGTGGCCGCCGGCCGGGTGACGGTGAACGGCGAGGTCGCCCGGCTGGGTCGGCGGATCGACGTCGACCGTGATCTGGTGGAGGTCGACGGCCACCTCGTCCCCGTGCGCCCGGGGCTCGTGCACTACCTGCTGAACAAGCCCGCCGGCGTGGTGTCGACCGCCCGCGACCCCCAGGGCCGGCCGGCCGTGGTCGACCTGGTGCCACCCGAGCCTCGGGTGTTCCCGGTGGGCCGCCTCGACGCCGACACCGAGGGCCTCCTCATCCTCACCAACGACGGCGAGCTCGCCCACCGTCTGACCCACCCCCGCTTCGGGGTGGAGAAGGAGTACCTGGCCGAGGTCGACGGCGCCGTGTCGGCCGGGGCGCTGCGCCGGCTGCGCACCGGGGTCGAACTGGAGGACGGGCCCACGGCGCCGGCCACGGTGAGCCAACCCCAGCCCGGGATCCTGCGCATCACCATCCACGAGGGGCGCAATCGCCAGGTGCGCCGGATGGCCGCGGCCGTGGGGCACCCCGTGCGCCGCCTCGTGCGGGTGCGCATCGGGCCGGTGCGGGACCCGGGACTGCCCCCGGGCGCCTGGCGGGCCCTCACCCCCGAGGAACTGCGAGCCCTGGGGTGACGGCGCGACGGCGCTCCGACGCGGTACGTATCCCCTGATGGATGCGGCGGTCGTGCGCGACGAGAGGGCGGCCCCGGCCGTCGCCCCGCCACCGCCGGTCGCCGCCGCCCACCGCCGGGCCGACCGCCTGGTGCTCGCCGCCCTCGCCGGCCTGGCGGCCGGCGCCGGGACGTTGGCCGTCGTCGTGTCCCGCTGGCTCTTCCCGCTGTACTCGGCCAACCGCGACGACAGCGTGTACGTCGCCATGGCCCGCCTGCTCCAGCGGGGCGCCGTCACCCTGCCCGCCGACCAGGCGCCGTTCGCCCCCTGGGCCTCGGGCGTGGTGGGCGGCCGGGTCGTGTTGAAGTACACGCCTCCCTGGCCCGCGTTCCTGGCCGCCGGCGACGCCCTCACCGGCACCATGCGCGCCGGGCTGTTCGTCACCGCCGCCGCCGCCGTCGTGGCCGTGTACGCCCTGGCCGTCGAGGTGCTCCACGACCGGCGCCAGGCGCTGGTCGCCGCCGCCCTGCTCGTGGTGAGCCCCCTCTTCATCGTGCAGAGCGCCACCTACCTGCCCTACGTGTTCTCCCTGGCCTTGGCCGCCGGGGCGACGGCGCTGGTGCTGTCCGGGATCGCCCGTCAGGCCCCGTGGCGCCTCGCCGCCGCCGGTGCGCTGGCCGGCATCGCCGCTTTCGCCCGCCCCTTCGACGCCGCCCTGGTGATCGCGCCGGTGCTGGTGGCCGCAGTGGTCGCCGGCCGCCACCGCTGGGGGGAGCTGGCCCGACGGGTGCTCGGCCCGTTCCTGGCCGGCGCCCTGCCGGTGGCGGTGCTCGCTCTTGTGTACGACGCCCACACCATGGGGGCCCCGTTCCGGCTGCCGTTCTCGGTCACGGGCCACGCCGACGCCTTCGGCTTCGGGCGCCGGGGAGTGTTCGAGGCGTCCACCGTGTCGTTCGACTTCGGCGACGGCCTGGCCGGCACGTGGGCGTGCCTGCGCTGGCTGGCGTCGTGGTCGGCCGGCGGGGTGGTGCTGGTGGCCCTCGCCGCGTACGGCACCGGGCTGTGCCTCCGGCGGGGCCGGGGCATCGGGCGGTGGGCGTTGGCCGCGTGGTGGCTGGTGGTGCCGTTCGGTTACCTGGCGTTCTGGGGACCGTGGGCGATCAGCTACGGGTGGGACGGCGTCCAGACCTTGGGGCCTTCTTACCACCTCGCCCTGCTGGTACCGCTGGTCGTGTTCGGTGCCTGCGGCCTGGTGACGTTGGTCGCACTGCACCGGTGGCTGGGGATGGCCATGATCGTGGCCATGGTCGGGCTCACCGTGATGGCCGTTCCCGACAAGGTGGCCCGGAACGACGAGGTGACGGCCGACTTCCGGCGCGCCCAGCGGGCCGTCGAGGCCGCCGGGCTGGACGATGCCGTGCTGTTCCTGCCCCTGCGGGGCGAGCGCGGCGGCTTCCTCAGCGTGACGCCCTTCCTCGAGAACGACCCCGAGCTCGACCAGCCCGTCCTCTACGCGCCCGACGCCGGCCACGGCGCCAACGCCACTCTGCTGGCCCGCTTCCCCGGCCGCTGCGGCTACGTGCTGGCCGACACCGACGGGCACGAGCACTGGGTCGTCCGCCCGCTGGACCCGGGGTGCGGGCAGTGACGGCGCCGGCGATGACGACGGCGAATCGCGGGTAGGCGGTCGCAGGCGTGACGGCCACCGAACCCGAGCTGACGCCCACGGGCCCGGGCGCGACGACGGCGCCGGTCACCCGGCGCGTCGGCGGGCGGCGCGGGCGGGCGGCCACCGCCACCGGCGGGGACGAGGCGCCGACCACTGCCGGCGGACCCGGGGCGGCCACCACCACCGCCGAGCGGGCGGAGGCGGCACCGGCAACGGTCGAGCGGGCGGAGGCGCCGCCCACTGCCGGCGGACCCGGGGCGCCCACCACCACCGCCGAGCGGGCGGAGGCGCCGCCCACTGCCGGCGGACCCGGGGCGCCCACCACCACCGCCGAGCGGGCAGAGGCGCCGCCCACCGCCGGGCG
>JBIOZN010000069.1:0-11901 GCA_044871175.1 Acidimicrobiales bacterium
GGCGAGGCGGCCGCCGCCGATGCGGCCCTCACCGCTTCCCTGCGCCAGGTGTTCGCCCTGTCCGAGGCGTACCCCGATCTCAAGGCCAACCAGAACTTCTTGTCGTTGCAAGAGGAACTGTCGGCCACCGAGGGCAGGGTCGCCTACGCCCGGCAGTTCTACAACGACTCCGTCTTGGCCTACAACACCAAGATCCAGTCGGCCCCGCAGGTGATCATCGCCAAGCGGATGGGCTTCGGGCCGCGCGAGTACTTCGAGGCCGACGAGGCCTCCCGGGCCACCCCCCGCGTCGATTTCTCGTGATCCGGGGGGCTCCGCCCCCCGGACACCCCCCGCTCAACCACCGCACCCTCCCACGGGTGCACCCTCTCCTGCCGCTGCCCTCCTCTCCATGCCGCCTCGCGACCGCGATCTTCACACCGCACGCCTCCTGGACCGCTCACGCGCGCTCCTGTCAGCCGCGGTGCCGGGGCGCCTCGGCTGATGTACGAGCAGATTGCGTCGAACAAGCGGCGGTCGGCGGCGCTCATCGCCGGGTTCGTGGTGCTGGTCGTCGGGGTGGGCTGGGCGGTCACCACCCTGCTGGGCGGCACCGGGTGGGTCGGCCTGGTGATCGCCCTCGTCGTGGCCGGCGGCCTCGCCTTCGCCTCGTACTGGGGGTCGGACCGGGTCGCCCTGCGGATGAGCCGGGCCGAGCCGGCCGACCCCGAGGTGTACAAGCGCCTCTACAACCTGGTCGAGGGCCTCTGCATCGCCAGCGGGCTGCCCATGCCCCGCCTCTACATCGTGCGCGACCCGGCCCCCAATGCCTTTGCCACCGGCCGCAACCCCCGTCATGCCGCCATCGCCGTCACCACCGGGCTCCTCGAGATGATGAACCGGGTCGAGCTCGAGGGCGTCCTCGCCCACGAGCTGTCCCACGTGAAGAACTACGACATCCTCGTCTCCACGCTGTGCGTCACCATGGTGGGCGCCCTCGCCATCGTGTCCGACACCGTCATCCGCATGATGTGGTGGAACGGTGGGCGTACGCCCCGCCAGGGCGACCGGGACAACAGCGCCAACCCCATCGCCTTCCTCGGCTTCATCCTGCTCGCCCTCTCGCCCCTGCTGGCCCAGGTGCTGCAGTTCGCCGTCAGCCGCCGGCGGGAGCTGCTGGCCGACGTCTCGGCCGTCTCCCTCACCCGGTACCCCCCGGGCCTCGTCTCCGCCCTGGAGAAGCTGCGCGACGACACCACCGTCACCCACTCGGCGTCGCGCTCCACCGCCCACCTCTGGATCGAGGAGCCCCTCGCCCGCACCAGCGACGAGGGCCGCCTCAACCGGCTCAACCGCCTGTTCGACACCCACCCACCCCTCGAGGAGCGCATCGAGGCGCTCCGTGAGCTGTGAGGACACCATGACCTTCCCCCACCGCCGCCACCGTCCGCTCGCCGCGCTGGCCCTGGCCGCCTTCGCCCTCGTGGCGGCGGCGTGCGGCGGGGGAGGCGACGACGATGCCGCCCCGGCGGACACGGCCGCCTCGTCCCCGGCCGTCTCCGACTCCGCCGCCCCCGCCCCCACGGGAGCCGCCCCGGCCGTGCCGGCCGACACCGCCGCGCCCGCCCCCGCCGGCCCGGCCATCGCTCCGTTCACCGGTCTGGCGGTAGACGACCCGAGCGTGCTCGCCCGTCCGCCCCTCGTGGTGAAGATCGACAACCACCCCGACGCGCCGCCCCAACGGGGCCTCAACCAGGCCGACGTCGTGTACGAGGAGGTCGTGGAGGGCCTCACGCGCTTCGCCGCCGTCTTCCAGAGCCAGGACACGCCGAGTGCCCCCGACAACCCCGACCTGGCGGCCGTCGGGCCCATCCGGTCCGCCCGCACCACCGACATCGACATCCTTGCCGGCCTGTCCCGGCCGCTCCTGGCCTGGTCGGGCGGCAACGCCGGTGTCCAGCGGGCCATCACGACCGCGGCCGACGAGGGCGAGCTGGTGGACGTCGGCTTCGACGCCCACTCGATCGAAGCGGGCTATTTCCGCGACGACCACACCGCCCGCCCTCACAACCTCTACGCCAACATGAAGGCGATCTACGCCTTCCTGGCACCCGAGCTCGACGGCGGCGCCACCGAGCCCGCGCCACTGTTCTCCTACCGGGCCGAGGGCGAGGCCCCGAGCGGCGGCGTCGACGTGGTGGGCGCCAAGCTCACCATGGACAGCACGCCGGTGCAGTGGCAATGGGACGCCGACTCCTCGAGCTGGCTGCGCCTGCAGTACGGGCGACCGCATGTCGACGCCGACGCCCAACCGGTCGCCCCCGCCAACGTCGTGGTGATGTTCGTCGGCTACCAGGCCAGCCCGGCCGACCGCCGCTCGCCCGAGGCGGTCACGGTGGGCGAGGGCGAGGCGTGGGTGTTCACCGGCGGCAAGGTGATCGCCGGGACGTGGAGCCGCCCCGACCGGTCACGCCCGGCCGCCCTGGTGGACGAGGCCGGGGCGCCCATCGCGCTCACGCCCGGGCGCACGTGGGTCGAGCTGGCGCCGGCCGACAAGGCCGTGGTGGTGCCGGCCGACACCGACCCCGAGACGGTGCCCTTCCCGCCCAAGTGACCGCCGTCGGGACCGGATCCCGGAAGCGCCTTGCCCCCGGGAACGCCCCGTGGCGATCGATGTGACCCCCGTACACTGGAGCGATGCCCGCCACGCCCGCTCGCACCACCGGCACCCAACGCGTCAAGCGGGGGCTGGCCGAGATGCTGAAGGGCGGCGTGATCATGGACGTGGTCACCCCCGACCAGGCGCGGGTGGCCGAGGATGCCGGCGCCGTGGCCGTCATGGCCCTCGAGCGGGTCCCGGCCGACATCCGCCGCGACGGCGGGGTGGCCCGCATGAGCGACCCCGACATGATCGAGGGCATCAAGGCGGCCGTCACCATTCCGGTGATGGCCAAGGCCCGCATCGGCCACTTCGTGGAGGCCCAGATCCTGGAGGCCCTGGGCGTCGACTACATCGACGAGTCCGAGGTCCTCACGCCGGCCGACGAGGCCCACCACATCGACAAGTGGGCCTTCACCGCCCCGTTCGTGTGCGGGGCCACCAACCTGGGCGAGGCCCTGCGGCGCATCAGCGAAGGCGCCGCCATGATCCGCTCCAAGGGCGAGGCCGGCACCGGCAACATCGTGGAGGCGGTGCGCCACCTGCGCTCGGTCATCGGCGACATCCGCAAGCTCACCCAGGCCGACGCCCCCGAGCTGTTCGACTGGGCCAAGCGCCTGCAGGCCCCCCTGCCGCTCGTGCAAGAGGTGGCCGACACCGGGTGGCTGCCGGTGCCGTTGTTCTGCGCCGGGGGTATCGCCACGCCGGCCGACGCCGCCCTGGTCATGCAGCTGGGCGCCGAGGCGGTGTTCGTGGGCTCGGGCATCTTCAAGTCGGGCGACCCGGCGGCGCGGGCCAAGGCCATCGTCGAGGCCACCACGCACTTCCGCGACCCGGGCATCCTGGCCAAGGTCAGCCGCGGGCTCGGTGCGCCCATGACCGGCATCGGCATGGACGAGGTGGCCGTGCACCTGGCCGACCGGGGCTGGTGAGGATGGACCGGGCCGCGTCCTCGCCGAGGCCCCCAGGTGGTTTCGGCGCCTCGCGTCGGCGTGCTCGCCCTGCAGGGTGGGTTCGCCCTGCACGCCCAGGCCCTGGCCGCCGCCGGGGCTGACCCTCGGCGGGTCCGCCAGGTCCGCACCCCCGACGACCTGGCCGCCGTCGATGCCCTGGTGCTGCCGGGCGGCGAGTCGACCACCATGTCGCTCCTGCTCGAGTCCTCGGGCCTGTTCGACCCCCTGGCCAAGCGGCTGGCCGCGGGGATGCCGGTGTTCGGCACGTGCGCCGGGATGATCCTGCTCGCCACCACCGTGGCCGACGGGCGGGCCGACCAGTGCAGCTTCGGCGCCGTCGACCTGGCCGTGCGGCGCAACGGCTACGGGCGCCAGGTCGACAGCTTCGAGGCCGACCTGGCCGTGGCCGGCCTGGACGCGCCGTTCCCGGCCGTGTTCATCCGGGCGCCGCTGGTCGAACGGGCCGGCCCGGATGTCGACGTGCTGGCCGTCCACGACGGGCACCCGGTGCTCGCCCGCCAGGGCGCGGTGCTCGTCGCCGCGTTCCACCCCGAGCTGTCCGGCGACGGGCGGCTCCACGCACGCTTCCTCGAGTCGGTGACAGAGATGGAGGTCTGAGAGATGTCCGGCCATTCCAAGTGGGCCACGATCAAGCACCAGAAGGGCGCCAAGGACAAGGCCCGGGGGAAGCTGTTCGCCAAGCTCATCCGCCAGATCGAGGTGTCGGCGCGCGAAGGCGGCGGTGACGTGGAGGCCAACCCCACGCTGCGCACGATGGTGACCAAGGCCAAGGCAGCCTCGGTGCCCAGCGACACCATCGACCGGGCCGTCAAGCGGGGCACCGGCGAGCTGGAGGGCGTCACCTACGAGCACGTCACCTACGAGGGCTACGCGCCCGGCGGGGTGGCGGTGCTGGTGGAGGTGCTCACCGACAACCGCAACCGCACGGGGTCGGAGGTGCGCAGCGTGTTCTCGCGCCTGGGCGGGTCGCTGGCCGAGCCCGGGGCGGTGGCGTGGCAGTTCTCCCGGCGCGGCGTCGTGCTGGTGTCCCGGCGCTACGACGAGGACCAGGTGATGGAGGCGGCGCTGGAGGCGGGGGCCGACGACGTGGTCGACGAGGGCGACACGTGGCGGGTCACCTGCGAGCCGGGGGCGGTGGAGAGCGTGCGGGCGGCGCTGGAGGCGGCGGGCCTGGCCGTGGAGTCGGCCGAGGCGACGATGGTGGCGTCCACCACCGTGCCGCTGGCGTCGGCCGAGGAGGCCAAGCGGGTGCTGCGAGTGATCGACGCCTTCGAGGACCACGACGACGTGCAGGACGTGTACGCCAACTTCGACATCCCCGACGAGGTCCTCCAGACGGTGGAAGCCTGAGGTCCGGCCCGGCTCGGCCCCCCGGCGGTGCCTGCCCGTCCCGCCCGCCCGGCCCCCCGGCGGTGCCTGCCCGTCGGCGCCCTGCTTTCTCGCGGTGAGCCGACGGCTGGCATGCTGTCGCCATGACGGCGTCCAGGGACGACGTGAGCACGCGCGGCGCGGGGGCCTGAGCGTGGCCGGCGTGGCAGTGGGTGACCAGGCCCCCGACTTCGACCTGCCCGGAACGGGCGGGCGGCGCTACTCGCTGCGGGAGTTCGCCGGCCGGCCCGTGGTGCTGGTGTTCTACCCCGGCGACAGCACGCCGGTGTGCACGCGCCAGCTCACGACCTACTCCAACGACATCGGCGCGTTCACCGACGTCGGTGCCCAGGTGCTGGCCATCAGCGCCCAGGACGTGGCCAGCCACGAGCGTTTCGCCCAGCGCCAGGGGGGGTTCGCCTTCCCGCTCCTGGCCGACACCGACAAGAAGGTGGCCGAGGCCTACGGCACGCTCGGGCCCCTCGGTTTCCCCCGGCGCAGCGTGTTCGTCGTCGACGCCGACGGGGTGGTGCGCTACGTCCACCGGGCCATCGCCGGGCTGACGTTCCGCCCCATCGACGAGCTCGTGCGGGCGGTCGAGGCGGCCGACACCAGCCGGTGAGGCCGGAACCGACGGCGGCCTGACCCCGTCGAAGCGGTGATGCGACGGCGACTGACGCTGGCGGGGGCAGGCGTCGCCGTGGTCGCGCTGGTCACCGGGGTCGTGGCCCTCCTGGCCGGGGACGACGACGACGGGTCGCTCGGCACGGTCGCCGCCGTGGGCGATCCGTCGGTGCCCACGCCCATGCTCATCGACACGCCGCCGGGCTGGAACCTGGTCGAGGCCGAGGCGCCCGAGCCGCCCGACCCCCGCCAGGGCTACCAGCGCGACGTGGTCCAGGTCTTCCGCCCGTCGTCCTCGCTCGACGATGCCCTCGCCGGGCGAGGCCCGCGCGTCCAGGTCAGCTCGGGCAGCCGGGTGTACGAGCTCGACGAGTCGGGCGGCGTCTTTACCTGGGAACCGACGAGGGCGAGGATCCCGCGCAGCTGCTCACCGGGACCGAGACGCGTGTCTACGGCGTCCAGCAGGCGGCGGTCGTGACGCTGCGCGACCACGACTTCCTCCTGGTCGCCTCCCAGACCGGCACGCAGCTCCGGGCCACGGACTATGACGGGTCGGCCACCACGGTGCGGCTCGAAGGTGCCGTCGACGACGGCTACGCGGTGGCCACCATTCCGCTCACCGTGCTTCCGGCCACGGTGAGCGGTCCTCGACGACGCCGGGCGGGTCGTTGCCCCCGTCGGGCTCTGACCCGGTTCGCGCCCAGGAGCGGCGCCGGCGGCGCAGGGGCCGCCCTGCCGGACGGGTACGGGATCCCCGGACCGGCCGACGCGGGTGGCTAGGGTCGAACCGGTGTTCGTCCTCGGAATCGACCCCGGGCTGTCGCGCTGCGGCTACGCCGGCTTGCACGCCCCCCGCCCCGGCGTCGTGCGGGTGGTCGCCCTGGGCGTGCTCACCACGCCGCCCGACGCACCGCTGCCCGCCCGCCTGGCCGCGCTGCGGGCCGACCTGGTGGCCCTGCTGGCCGACCTCGGGCCCGAGGTGGTGGCCGTCGAGCAGGTGTACTTCCAGGTGAACGTGCGCACGGCCATGAGCGTGGGCCAGGCCAGTGGGCTGGCGCTGGCGGCGGCCGCCGAGGCGGGCTGCGCCGTTGCCCAGTACGGCCCCAACCAGGTGAAGGACGCGGTGGCCGGCCACGGGGGGGCGGGCAAGGCCGAGGTGCAGCGCATGGTGCAGGCCCGCCTGGGGCTGGCGGCCCCGCCCCGGCCGGCCGACGCCGCCGACGCCGCCGCCGTCGCCCTGTGCCACCTGGCCATGGCCCCCCTCGCCGGGCGGGTGCGGGCCGCGACCGATGGCGACCGGGCCGGCCGGGTGCGGGCCGCGGCCGATGGCAACCGGGCCGGGCGGGTGCGGGCCGCGGCCGACGGCGACCGGGCCGGGCGGGTGCGGGCCGCGGCCGGTGGCGACCGGGCCGGCCGGGTGCGGGCCGCGGCCGGTGGTGACCGGGCCGGCCGGGTGCGGGCCGCGGCCGATGGCGACCGGGCCGGCCGGGTGCGGGCCGGGTCGTCGGCCACCGGGGGGCGACCGTGATCGGCTCGCTGCGGGGCACGGTGCTCGAGCACGGGCCGGGGGCCGAGGTGCTCGTCGAGGTGGCCGGCGTCGGCTACCGGGTGGCCGTGTCGCCGCGCACCCTGGCCGGGCTGGCACCGTCGGGCACGGAGGCGTTCCTCTACGTCCACCACCACCAGCGCGAGGACGCCCAGACGCTCTACGGCTTTCCCACGCGCGACGAGCGGGCGTGCTTCGAGGCGCTCCTGCGGGCCACCGGCGTCGGCCCGGCCCTGGCCCTTGCCATCACCGCCGTCCTCACGCCGGTGGCGCTGCGGGCCGCGGTGGTGGACGGCGACCTGGACGCGCTCTGCGGTGTGCCGGGCGTGGGCAAGAAGACCGCCGCCCGGCTCCTCATCGAGCTCAAGTCGCGCTTCGACGGCGGCGGCACCGATGTGGTGGCGGCCGTGGTGGCCAACGGGGCCGGCCCCGGTAGCGGTCCACTCCGCTCCGTGCGCGAGGCGCTGGTGGGCCTGGGCTACAGCGCCGACGAGATCAAGGCCGCCCTCGCCGGCCTGCCCGCCGGAGGGGCCGACGCGGCCGCCGCCGCCGACCCCGGCACCCTGCTGCGCGATGCCCTCGGCCGCCTGGCGGTGGCCCGTGCGTGAGGAGTTGGCGCCCGGCGCCGTCGACGACGACGAGCTGGCGGCCGAGGCCTCGCTGCGGCCCCGCCGGCTGGCCGAGTTCGTGGGCCAGAGCGAGCTGAAGGACCACCTGGCCATCATGCTGGCGGCCGCCCGCCAGCGGGGCCAGGCCCTCGACCACGTGCTCCTGGCCGGCCCCCCCGGCCTGGGCAAGACGTCCCTGGCCGGGATCATCGCCACCGAGCTCGACGCCCACCTGCAGGTCACCTCCGGGCCCGCTCTCGAGCGGGGCGGCGACCTGGCCGCCATCCTGGCCAAGCTCGACGACGGCGACGTCCTGTTCATCGACGAGATCCACCGCCTGGCCCGGCCCGTCGAGGAGATCCTCTACCCGGCCATGGAGGACTTCCGGGTCGACATCGTCGTGGGCAAGGGGCCGGCGGCCACGTCCATCCCCCTCGTCCTGTCGCGGTTCACCCTCGTGGGTGCCACCACCCGCACCGGCCTCATCACCGGGCCGCTGCGCGACCGCTTCGGTCTGGTGGCCCGCCTCGACCACTACTCGCCGGCCGAGCTCGAACAGGTGGTGCGGCGCGCCGCCGGCATCCTGGGCGTGCGCATCGACGGGCCGGGGGCGGCCGAGATCGCCGGGCGCAGCCGGGGCACGCCGCGCATCGCCAACCGCCTCCTGCGCCGGGTGCGCGACTACGCCGAGGTGCGCGCCGGAGGCACGATCGACCGCGACGTGGCCCGGGCCGGGCTGGCGGTGTTCGGCGTCGACGAGGCCGGGCTCGACAAGGTCGACCGGGCCGTGCTCACGGCCATCTGCGCTCGGTACGCCGGCGGGCCCGTGGGGCTGTCCACCGTGGCGGTCAGCGTGGGTGAGGAGCCCGAGACGGTCGAGGACGTGGTCGAGCCGTTCCTCATCCAGCGGGGCCTGCTCATGCGCACCCCCCGGGGCCGGGTGGCCACACCCGCCGCCTTCGCCCACATGGGGCTCACCCCCCCGGCGCCCCCGCCGGAACCGCCGGCCGCCCCGCCGTCGCCGTCACAGTCGCTGTTCGACGGGTGACGCCGCTCTGCGGAGACTTCAGGTCGCACCACGACCCGAAGTCTCCACAGAGCTGACGAGCGTGGCCTCGGTCCTCGTGCCGCCCGTAGCCTGAATGGCCGTGCCCGACGCCGTGCCCGACACCGTGCCCGGCGCGGCGACGTCGCTGGCGGCGTTCGCCTACGACCTGCTCCCCACGGCCATCGCCCAGGTCCCGGTCGAGCCGCGGGATGCCGCCCGCCTGCTCGTCGACCGGGGCCCGGCCGTTCCCGTCGAGCACCGCCACGTGCGCGACCTGCCCGACCTGCTGGCGCCCGGCGACCTCGTGGTGGTGAACGACACCCGCGTGCTCCCCGCCCGCCTGCGCCTGCGTCGGGCCACGGGGGGCGCCGCCGAGGTGCTCCTGCTCGAGCGCGCCGGTGACGGCTGGTGGCAGGCGCTCGTGCGCCCGGGCCGGCGGCTGCGACCGGGCGAGCGGCTGGCGGCGGCGGGAGGTGCCGTGCACCTGGAGATCGGGGCCGGTGGCGGCGACGGCACCCGCCGGGTCCGGCTGCTCGGGGCCGACGGGGCCGGGCTCGATCCTGAGCGCGAGGCGGCGGCCCTCGCCCGCACCGGGGAGGTACCGCTGCCGCCGTACATCACGACCCCCCTGCCCGACCCCGAGCGCTACCAGACGGTGTTCGCGCGCCGCCCCGCCTCGGCGGCCGCCCCCACCGCCGGCCTGCACCTCACCCCGGCGGTGCTCGACGGGTTGGCGGCGCGCGGGATCGGCCTGGCCCGGGTGGAGCTGGTGGTCGGGCTGGACACGTTCAAGCCCATGACGACGGACGACCCCGACCGGCACGTGATGCACCGCGAGGCCTACCACGTCGCCCCCGACGTCCTGGCCGCCAGCCTCGCCACTCGCGCTCGCGGCGGGCGGGTGGTGGCGGTCGGCACCACGACGGCGCGGGCACTGGAGTCGGCGGCCCGGTTCGGGCCGGCCGGGCGCACCGGGCTGTTCATCCGGCGCCCGTTCGAGTGGCGGGTGGTCGACGTGCTGCTCACCAACTTCCACCTGCCCCGCACGACGCTGCTGCTGCTGGTCGATGCGGTGGTCGGCTCCCGCTGGCGTCCGCTGTACGCCGAGGCCCTCGCCTCCGGCTACCGCTTCTTGTCCTTCGGCGACGCCATGCTGCTCGAACGCCGTCCATGACGGCGGCCGCCTTCATCACCGTCGCGTGCGACGGTGCGGCGCGCACCGGCCTCGTACGCACCGCGCGCGGCAGCTACCGGACCCCGTGCTTCATGCCCGTCGGCACCCGGGGGGCCGTGAAGCACCTGGCCGCCGCCGACCTCGAGCGGCTGGGGGCCGAGGTCGTGCTGGCCAACACCTACCACCTCATGCTCCGCCCCGGCGCCGACGCCGTGGCCGCGCTGGGCGGCCTGGGGGCCTTCGCCGGCTGGGGCGGCCACAGCCTCACCGACTCGGGCGGCTACCAGGTGTTCTCGCTCGACCCCCACGTCGACGACGACGGCGTCACCTTCCGATCGGTCTACGACGGCTCCACCCACCGGCTCACTCCCGAAGGGGCGGTGGCCGTCCAGGAGCAGCTCGGCGCCGACATCCAGATGGCCCTCGACGTCTGCCCACCCCTGCCGTCACCGCCGGAGGTGGTGCGCCGGGCCGCCGAGCGCACGGCCGCCTGGGCCGAGCGGGCGCGCCGCGTCCATCGGCGGGAGGGCCAGGCCCTGTTCGGGATCGTGCAGGGCGGCGTGGACGAGACGCTGCGAGCCGAGTTCGCCCGCCGCGCCGCCGCCCTGGGGTTCGACGGCTACGGCATCGGCGGGCTGTCGGTGGGGGAGAGCCGCGACGAGATGCTGGGCGCCCTGGCGGCGGCCGTGGCCGAGCTGCCGCCCGACCGGCCCCGCTACCTCATGGGCGTGGGTGATCCCGTCGGGATGGTGGAGGCCATCGCCCTGGGCGTCGACCAGTTCGACTGCGTGCTGCCGACCCGCCTGGGGCGCCACGGCACGGCCCTCACCGGCGGGGGGCGGCTCAGCCTGCGCCGGGCGCAGTGGGCGCGCGCCGACGAGCCCATCGACGGCGCCTGTGGCTGTGAGGTGTGCGCCCGCCACTCCCGCGCCTACCTGCGCCACCTGCTCGTCGCCGGCGAGCCCACCGGGGCCCGGCTGGTGACCGTGCACAACCTGGCGTGGACGTTCGCCCTGCTCGACCGCTGTCGGGCGGCCATCGCCACGGGGACACTGGCGGGGCTGCGCCGCGACGTGGCCGAGGCGTGGCCAGGCGACCACGGCGCGCCCGCCACCCGCTTCGACGAGGGGCGTGAGTAACCTCTCCTACCGGCCATTTCGCGCCGCGAGGCCGACGCCTGTAGTCGCGGCACCACTTCGAGGCAAGGACATCGGCATGGGGTTCATCATCCTGCTCCTCCCCCTGGCGCTCATCTTCTTCATGATGCAGAGCCAGCGGAAGAAGGCGGCCCAGCAGCAGCAGCTGTTGTCCGGTCTGACCGAGGGCGACGACGTCCTCACCACCGCCGGCATCTACGGCACGCTCACGTGGGTCGGCAAGGAGGAGGCCTTCATCGAGATCGCCGACGGCGTCGAGATCCACGTGATGAAGGCGGCCATCGCCCGCAAGGCCGACATGGCCACCACCGAGGCCGCCACCGCCGCCGACACGAGCGCCGCGGCGACGACGTTGCCGGCGGCCGCCGCCGACGACGCCCCGATCACCGCCGATGACGCGGGGCCCGCGGCTCACGGCGCCACAAGCGCGGTTGCGGGCGTCGACGGCACCGACGCCGGCCTGGTCAACGGCGACGAGGCCGTGCCGCCGCCCGTGGCCCAACCCAAGCGCCGTCGCGGCGGCGGCGCGTGAGGCGACGCGGACTCGTCGCGTCCCTCGTCGGCATCGTCGCCGTTGCCGTCATCGGGGTCGTGGCCACCCTGCTGGCGGGGTGGGGGCCGGTACTCGGCCTCGACCTGCAGGGCGGCGCATCGGTGGTGCTCCAGCCGACCGGTGAGGTGAAGGAAGGCACGCTCGACACGGCCATCGACGTCATCCGCAACCGGGTCGACGGCCTGGGCGTGGCCGAGCCCGAGATCACGCG